>CAYWOF010000206.1:0-6542 GCA_964459825.1 uncultured Phycisphaeraceae bacterium
ACGGGACCCTGAAAGCGCCGATCGTGATCGGACGCGACCACCTCGACTGCGGCTCGGTCGCCAGCCCCAACCGGGAGACGGAGGCCATGAAGGACGGCTCGGACGCGATCAGCGACTGGGCCATCCTCAACGCGCTCGTCAACACCGCCAGCGGGGCCAGCTGGGTCAGCTTCCACCACGGCGGGGGCGTCGGCATCGGCTTCAGCCAGCACGCGGGGCAGGTGGTCGTCGCCGACGGCACGCCCGAGGCCGCACGCCGCATCGAGCGGGTGCTGACCAACGACCCGGCGATGGGCGTGTTCCGGCACGCGGACGCGGGGTACGAGGCCGCCCGCCGGTGCGCCGATGCGCATGGGGTGGATGTGCCGATGCGGGATTGGTAGGGGCGGCTGATACAGTGTGCCCGTGAAGGTCCCCCACTGCTCGCCGGCCCACTGGCCCCATGGCCTCTCCTCGGCGCGCTTCGCCTCGCGCATCCGGACCACCGATCCCTCCGGGTGCCGCATCGCGCTCGTCGGCCTCGCCGATGACCTCGGCGTGCGCCTCAACGGCGGCCGGACCGGCGCGGCCGAGGGGCCCTACGCCTTCCGGGCGGCGCTCTCGCGCTACGGCGCCGCCACGCCGGCCGGCTGGGAGTGGCCGGGCGTGTTCGACGCGGGCGACATCGAGCCCGCGCCGGGCGCGGACGACGCGGCGCTGGCCGCCACCCATGATCGCGTGACCGAGGCGGTCGGGGCGCTCCTCCACGAGGGGCTGCTACCGGTCGGCATCGGCGGCGGTCACGACCTGACGTTCCCGCTGGTTCGGGCGGTGGTCCAACGATCGAGGCCGGAGCGGCGTCCCGCCCGGGGCGTCTACTTCGATGCGCACCTCGACGTGCGGGACACGCCCGGGAGCGGCATGGCCTTTCGCCGGCTGGTCGAGGACTGCGGGGTGCGCGCCCTGCACGTCCACGGCCTGAGCCCGATGGCCAACGCGCGCGAGCACGTCGAGTGGTTCGAGTCGCACGGTGGCGAGATCCGATCCGAGGCCGACGCGCGGGAGACCCCCCCCCCACTGCCGGCCGGGCCCCTGTTCGCGAGCCTCGACCTGGATGTGCTCGACGCGGCCCACGCGCCCGGCGTCAGCGCGATGAACCCGTCGGGGTGGTCCCCCGGGCTCGCGGCGTCGTGGTGTGAGCGGCTGGGACGCCACCCGTCCGTGGTCTGCTTCGACATCATGGAGTTGTGCCCGGCGCACGATGAGGGCGGGCGTACCGCCCGCCTGGCCGCGCACCTGTTCCTCAGCTTCCTGCGCGGCTTCGCGGAGCGCCCGGCATGAGCCTGCTCATCCGAAACGCGCGCATCCTCACGCTCGCCCGCGGCGCCCGGCCCCGTCGCGGGCCTGCGCTGGGTGATCTGGGGCCGATCCCGGTTGGTGACGTCATGGTCTCCGCCGGCCGGGTCCTTGCCGTGGGGCCGAGGCTCTCGGCGCCCCGTGGCATCGAGACCCTCGACGCCGCCGGGCGCGTGCTCATGCCCGGGTTCGTGGACTGCCACACGCACGCCTGCTGGGCGGGGGACCGGCTGGACGAGTGGGACCTCAAGCGCCGCGGCGCGAGCTACCTCGACATTCTCAAGGCCGGCGGCGGGATCATGTCCACCGTGCGCGCCGTGCGTGGAGCGACCGAGGGCGACCTGGCCGCGGCGCTCCGCGATCGGCTGGGGACGATGCTGCGCCACGGCACCACGAGCGTGGAGGTCAAGAGCGGGTACGGCCTCTCGACGGAAGCGGAACTCAAGATGCTCCGCGTGATCCACGTCGCCGGGCAGGCGGAGGGCCTTCCGACCCTCATCCCGACGGCCCTCCTGGGGCATGCCCTCGATCCCGACACACCCGACTTTCTCGAGTCCACGATCGCGCAGACCCTCGACGCGGTGCACGCCGCGTTTCCCGGCGTCGCGATCGACGCCTACTGCGAGACGGGGGCGTGGTCCGTGGCCGACTGCGTTCGCCTGTTCGAGCGGGCCCGATCGCTCGGCCACACGTTCCGGGTCCACGCGGACCAGTTCAACTCGCTGGGCATGCTCCCCGAGTCCATCCGCCTCGGCGCCGCCAGCGTCGATCACCTCGAAGCCTCGCGCCCCGCGGACCTGGAAGCGCTGGCCGCTTCCCCGACCTTCGGCGTGATACTTCCGGCCTGCGGGTTCCAGCTCGACGGGCGCTACGCCGCGGCCCGGCGCCTGGTGGATGCGGGCGGCGCGTTGGCCCTCGCCACCAACTACAACCCCGGATCGGCCCCGACTCCGTCCATGCCGTTCGCGATCGGCCTGGCCGTGCGGCACTGCGGCCTCTCGCCGGCGGAGGCCATCGCCGCGGCCACCGTCAATCCGGCCACTCTCCTCGGCCTCGCCGATCGCGGCACGATCGCCCCGGGCCAGCGGGCGGATTTGATCCTGCTCCGGCACTCGGACGAGCGGATGCTCGCCTTTGAAGTGGGTGCCAATCCGGTCGAGACCGTGATCCTCGGCGGACGCATCGTGTGAGATTCGAGGGTCACCCGCGTGCCGGCGGCCGGAGCACGGTGACCGCCGCCGGCTCAACCCCGATGCGTAGAACCCCCCCACGGCCGCCGGGACCCGCGGGCCCGAGCACGGGCCCGATCTCGCCGTCGAACTGGACGGGCGCCGGCCTTGATCCTGCGTTCTCGACCTCGACCTCCCTCCCCCGCGCGACGATGGCCCGTCGCGACCGAAGGTGGCACCCGAGCCGAGCCAGAGCCAGCCACGCGAGCGCGCCCGTCACCGTGGCGCACGGGAGCAGCACGACGTCCAGCAGCCCATCGGTCATGTCGGCCCGGCGGGCCGGGTCGATGCCCAGGGCGTAGCGCCGACAGTTCGCGACGATCAACAGCCCCCGCCGGGAGCGGACCACCTCGCGCCCATCGACCCGAATCGCCAGGCGCGGGAACGAGGGCCGCAGGCACTTCGCGATGAACGGGCCGAGGTAGGCGCGGTAGCCGCCGGCGCTTGTCCGCGTGGCGTGGAGCCGGTGGATCACCCCGGCATCGGGGCCGATGCTGACCATGATGAGGAACCGCTGTCGCGCCGTCCCGTCGGCCGACCGAGCCTCGGTTCCCGTCCCCGTGCGGTGCATCACCATCGCCCATCCCAGATCGACCCGCTCACGCCGTCCCTCGCTCAGTGCCGCGGCCAGCGCGCCCGTGTCGCGTCCCATCGCGAACTCGCGGGCGAAGAGGTTCTCGTTTCCCCACGGCAGGTGGTAGAACGCGGGGGCCTGCGTCCCGGCGGGAGCGACGGGCCCCGCCGTGCCGCCCCACGCCCCTACGGCGTGGAGGAGCGTGCCGTCGCCCCCCGCCACGACGATGACGTCGGCATTGACCTCGGGCGTTCCGGCGGGGCCGACCCCGGGACCGACGGCCCGGACCTCGACCGTGTGGCCGGCACCTCGCAGTGACTCGGCGACGCCCTGGGCCGCGCCCATCCCGCGTCCCCGACCGGCCCGGGCGTTGGCGAGGATGAGAACTCTCACGGCCGGTGCGTCCGCCACGCGGCGCCGCACTCCGGGCAGACGGTGCACCCATCCGGCGCGGGCGCAAGCCCCTGAAGGTCATAGGCGCAAGAGGGGCAGCGACGTTCCTCGAGCAGGGCGCGAGCGCAGCGCCGGATGGCATGGCGGGAGTGCTCGTGGAGGGTGAGCCCGACAAAGCCCGCGATGAGCACGAGGAGGAGCCCCCGATCGATCCAGGAGGAGTGGACGTGGCCCGTCAGAGCGCTGACGACCAGATAGCCTCCCAGCGCCAGCACAGCCGCGAACATCAGCAACTCCGTGAGCGTCAGCCCCCATCGCTCCAGCGAGGACTCGGAACTCCGCCCCGACGCCGCGACCCTGACCCGCCCGTCGCGTGAGAGTCCGGTCGGTCGCTCCGCGATGGCGACCCACCGACCCCGATCGTCGCGAAGACGGCGTGGCACGCGCGGAACCCTCCCGGACGAGGGGAGCGCCGCCCTCGCGATGTAGGATAGACGCGCCCGAACTTCCTACGATCGCTCGATGCACGCACCCATGGCACGTCGGTCCACGCTCGCCCCCGCCGATGCGGCGCTGGCGGGTGAGGCCGCGCGAGCCGTGGTGCAGACGCACGGCCGGCTCTCGGAGTTCCTGCGGGAGGGCCAGACGCTGGCCGAGGTCGACCGGTTCGTGGCCCGGACGCTCGAGGACCTGGGGTGTCGGTCCTGTTTCCTGGGCTATCGCGCGGGTCGGTCGCCGGCCTTTCCATCGCACGCCTGCCTGAGCGTCAACGACTGCGTGGTGCACGGGACCGCCGGCTACCTCACGCGCCCCCTCCAGGCGGGGGATGTGCTCAAGGTGGACATCGGGGTCATCCGGCGCGGGTGGATCGGCGATGCGGCGTGGACCTACGTGTTCGGGACACCGGACGAGCCGGTTCGCCGGTTGATGGAGTGCGGGAAGGAGGCGCTCCGTCGTGGTGTGGCCGCCCTCCAGCCCGGGCGTCCCTACATCGAATGGGCACGGGCGGTGCAGGGATGCGTGGAGGCTCCGCCGCCGACCGGCTGGGGCTTCCACCTGATCCGAGGTCTGGGGGGGCACGGGTACGGGCGCAAGCTCCACATGCCCCCGTTCGTGTCCAATGTCCTGCCCACCCACGCCGGGGAGTGGCCCGACGCGTTCGCCGCGATCGCCCCCGGGACGCTGCTGGCCGTCGAGCCGATGGTCGCGGTGGGGACGGGCCAGACGCGCCAGCGGGGCAAGGAATGGCCGGTGTTCACGGCGGACGGGTCGCTCAGCGTCCACTACGAGCACGATGTGCTCATCGGGGAGGACGCCCCGATCGTTCTCACCGAGGGGCTGGAGGACGTCCGGGACGTCGTGGGCTGAGTGGGAAAGAGGCCCCTCGGCGTGGCTCTCCCCAGGGCATGAACCGGATCGACTCCATCTTCGGCGCGCTCCGGGCTTCCGGCCGACGAGGGCTCATGCCGTTCGTCGTCGGTTCTCATCCCTTCCCGGGCGCCACGGCGTCGATACTGCCCGCCCTGGCCGACGCCGGGGCGAGTGTCATCGAGGTGGGGATCCCGTTTTCCGACCCCATCGCCGACGGCCCGGTGATCGCCGCGGCCATGCACGAGGTGCTCACCCGTCCTGGGGGCCGGCCTGCCACACCCGAGACCGTGTTCGCCGAGGTGGCCAGCGCCCGCGCGAGGACGTCGGCCGGGCTCGTGGCCATGTGCTCGGTCTCCATCGTGCACCGGATGGGTGGTGCGGACGGGTTCTGCCGGCTGGCCGCGCAGGCGGGCTTCGACGGGCTCATCGTGCCCGACGTGACGGTCGAGGATGCGGCGCCGCTGGCGGAGGGCGCGAGGAGCAGCGGCCTGGCGCTTAGTCTGCTGGTCGCGCCCACCACCCCTCCGGCCCGTGCGGCGCGGATCGCCGAACGCTCGAGCGGGTTCGTGTACCTGCTGGCCCGGTCGGGGACCACCGGCGAGCGTGCCGACCTGCCGGAGGTGGCCGGGCCCGTGGCGATGCTGCGTCGGGCCGGTACCATCCCGATCGCCTGCGGGTTCGGGATCGCCAGCCCCGAGCAGGTGAGGGCCGTGGTCCGCCACGCGGATGCCGCGATCGTCGGATCGGCCCTGGTTCGGAGGTTGTCCGAGGCCGTCCGGAGCGGGGCCGACCCGGTGCGGGCCGGGGAGGATCTCACCCGCACCCTGGTCGCGGGCCTCGGTCCGTGATCGCCGGGGCGCGGAGTTTCCCACGGTAGTTGACGGCGCGACGGCGGGCGCCGCGCGCCCCCGGCGGGCTCCTATGATGGGGCCCGTAGGGCACACCGGTCTGTTCCCCCGCACCCCCACCACCACGGAAGGGAGTCCGACGCCATGCCATCCACGCTCCGCCGCGAAGCCGTTTCCGCCGTCGCCACCTGGAAGGACGAGAACGGTCAGCTCGAGCGGCGCCCGACGAGCCCGAACGGTGGGCCCGGCGGGATCGATGAGCTCTTCGCCCGCGACGTGTTCACCGAGCGCGTGATGCAGCAGCGCCTGCCGAAGGACGTGTTCAAGCGCCTGCAGCGGACCATCAAGCTGGGAGAGCCCCTGGACCACGAGGTGGCGGGCGTGGTCGCCTCGGCCATGAAGGACTGGGCGATCGAGAACGGGGCGACGCACTACACGCACTGGTTCCAGCCGCTGACGGGCCAGACGGCCGAGAAGCACGACTCGTTCATCGTTCCGGACGGGCACGGGGGCGCGCTGACGGAGTTCAGCGACTCGGCGCTGGTGCAGGGGGAGCCGGACGCGTCGAGCTTCCCGTCGGGCGGCCTGCGGACGACCTTCGAGGCGCGCGGGTACACGGCGTGGGACTGCACGAGCCCGGTGTTCCTGAACCGGAGCGGCAACACCGTGACGCTGTGCATCCCCACGGCGTTCGTGTCCTGGACCGGCGAGGCGCTCGACAAGAAGACGCCGCTGCTGCGCTCGATGGACGCGGTCTCCGGGGCGGCGCTGCGGGTTCTGCGCATCTTCGGG
>CAYWOF010000207.1:0-6525 GCA_964459825.1 uncultured Phycisphaeraceae bacterium
CCCGCACCCTCCGGCGCATCGTCGCGGCGGTCCTCGATGCGCCCTCTCCCCTGCCGCTCGAGCTCATCTGCGTGGACGATGCCAGCACCGACGGCTCGGGGGCGCTCCTCGACCAGCTGGCCGCCGCCGACCCGCGCGTCCGCGTCGTCCACCAGCCGGCCAACCGCGGCAAGGGCGCGGCCATCCGCACCGCGATCCAGCACATGGCCGGCGACATCGCTCTCATCCAGGACGCCGACCTCGAGTACGACCCGCGCGACTACGACAAGCTCCTGACGCCCCTCCTCGAGGGGCACGCCGACGCCGTCTTCGGCTCCCGGTTCGCCGCCAGCCCCCAGCGCCGCGTGCTCCTCTACTGGCACAGCGTCGCCAACCGCTTCCTCACCTGGGTCACCAACCTGCTCAACGACGTGACCCTGACCGACATGGAGACGTGCTACAAGGCCGTGCGCGCCGACGTGCTCCGCCAGATCCCCTTGAGGAGCGAGCGCTTCGGCATCGAGCCCGAGCTCACCACGCGCCTGTGCCAGTGGAACCTGCGCCTCTACGAGGTCCCCATCAGCTACCACGGACGCACCTTCGCCGAGGGCAAGAAGATCCGCGCCAAGGACGCCCTCGCGGCCCTCTGGTGCCTCTTCAAGTACCGCTTCCTCGACACGCGCTTCACGGTGCACGACGGCTACTACATCCTGCAGAGCGTGCGCCGGGCGCGCGGCTTCAACCGCTGGATGCTCTCGCGCTTCCGGGCGTACGTGGGGCGACGCGTCTTCGAGGCCGGGTGCGGCATCGGCAACTTCACCGAGCTGCTGCTCGACCGCGAGCGCCTCGTCGCCGCCGACCTCGATCCCTTCTACACCGAGGTGATCGACCGGCGCTTCGGCCACCTCGAGAACGTCGCGACCGCGCGGATGGACCTGACCGACGCCGGCGCCGGCGAGGCCCTGGCGCGCGAGCGGTTCGACACCGTCGTCTCCCTCAACGTGGTCGAGCACATCGAGGACGATCGGGCCGCGCTGGGCAACTTCTTCCGCCTGCTGGCCCCCGGCGGGCACGCCATCGTCCTCGTCCCCGCCCACGCCTGGCTCTACAGCCCCTGCGATCGCGCCCTGGGGCACTTCCGGCGCTACTCCCCCGCGCAGCTGCGCGAGCGCATGAGCGCGGCGGGCTTCGACATCGTGGCGCTCGAGCAGTTCAACCGGCTGGGCGTGCTGGGCTGGTGGGCCAGCGGGGTCCTTGGCCGACGCGAGCTCTCGCCCTTTCAGATGCGCCTCTACGAGCTGCTCCTCCCGGTCGCCAGGCTCCTCGACGCGATGCGACTCGGGCCCGGCCTTTCCGTGATCGCCGTCGGGCGCAAGCCCCTGGGGGCCCCGGCGGAACCGGAGGTCGTGGTCCGGCCCGTACGCCCCACCGCGAGAGCGTCCGCGGCGTCATCCCACCCATAGCGCGGCAGCGCGCCGGTCCCGTTTCGAAGGACTCGGTGGTCCGGTATTAGCCGCGCCGCGCGCCGATGACGCCTGATCGGGGCCCTTCCACCCCACGAGGAGGTCCCATGACGCTCACCCGCTTCGCATCGGTTCTGGTCCTGGCGGTACTCCCCGCCTCGGCCTCCGCCTTGGTCGGTCCGTCCCACGCCGCTCCCGGCGCGCCCTCGGCGCCGGTCGATGGCCCGTGCTCCGTCACCGTGCGGGTCCTTCATGCCGGCACGGGCCAGGGCCTGTCCGGGCTTCCCGTGTTCATCACCTCCACGAACCTGACCGGCGCTCTCTGGTTGGGTGTCAGCGATGACCGGGGCGAGTGGGAGGTCCACGACCTGCCCGAGGGGCACTACATCGCCTGGGTTCGGTTGCACACCACCATGTCGATCGTCCGCTTCGACACCGCCGGAGAGGACCACGCGACCGTGACGATCCTCTTCAACCCCGACTTTGACTGATCGGGCGGCGCGCCGATGCCCCCTTGTTCGGTCTCACTCCCGGCGTCCAGGTGATCCGGCTTCATCTCGCGACCGCCAATGCCGCGCATACCCCGAATCGACCGAGTCTCAAGGTGGCTCCTTTCGTCGAGCGCCGGATCCACGGGCTGGCCCGGCAGCCTGTCGGGGTCGGTCGCCGCCTCGCGTAACCGGCGCGCAACGGCTGTATGCTCTCGGGCCCGCCGGAGGCCCCCATGCCCGAGCCCGCGTCATCCGCCATCGAGTCGGTCCTGCACGAGACCCGGGTCTTCCCGGCGCCCGCCCCCGCGACCGTGGGCATGGCGCGCTGGCACATCGCGTCCATGGAGGAGTACCGTCGCCTCTACCGGCGATCGATGGAGGATCCCGAGGGCTTCTGGGGCGAGCAGGCCCAGGCCCTCCACTGGTTCAAGCCCTGGACCCGGGTGCTCGACTGGAACCCGCCCGACGCCCGGTGGTTCGTCGGCGGCCGCCTCAACGCCTGCCACAACTGCGTGGACCGGCAGGTCGATGCCGGGCACGGCGACGAGGTGGCCCTCGTGTGGGAGGGGGAGCCCGTGAGGGCGCCGGGCGGCCCCGAGGTGCGCCGCCTGACCTACCGCGACCTGCGCGAGCAGACCGCCCGCCTCGGGAACGCGCTCAGGCGCCTGGGGGTGAAGAAGGGCGACGTCGTCACCATCTACATGCCCATGGTGCCCGAGCTTGCCGTCGCGATGCTCGCCTGCGCCCGGATCGGCGCCGCCCACTCGGTCATCTTCGGCGGCTTCGCGCCCCACGCCATCGTCGATCGCGTCGTCGACGCCCGGTCGCGCGTGATCATCACCGCCGATGGCGGCCACCGGCGCGGCGAGGTGGTGCCGCTGCTCAGGAACGTGCAGGAGGCGATCGGCGCGCTGACCGACTCGGGGCACGCGGTCGAGCACGTGGTGGTCCTGCGGCGCACGGGGCACGCCGTGCCCCCGCCCGCCCGCCCCCTGCCCTCCGCCTTCCACGATTACCACGCCATCGCCGGCGCCGCCTCCACCGATTGTCCGTGCGAGCCCATGGACAGCGAGGACATGCTCTTCCTGCTCTACACCTCCGGCTCCACCGGCAAGCCCAAGGGCATCCTCCACACCACCGGCGGCTACATGGTCTACACGGCCATGACGGCACGCCTGGTGTTCAACCTCATCCCCGACGATGAGGGGGGCGCGGGCCAGCTCTTCTGGTGCACCGCGGACATCGGATGGGTCACCGGCCACAGCTACGTCCTCTACGGCACGCTCCCCCACCGCGTACCGAGCCTGATGTACGAGGGCGCACCGAACTTCCCCGCCAACGACCGGTTCTGGGACATCATCGAGCGTCACCGCGTGACGCAGCTCTACACGGCTCCCACGGCGATCCGCACCTTCATGAAGTGGGGCGAGCAGTGGCCGCGCAAGCACGACCTCTCCTCGCTCCGGCTCCTGGGCACGGTCGGTGAGCCCATCAACCCCGAGGCGTGGATCTGGTATCACAGCCACATCGGGTCGGGGCGCTGCCCGATCGTGGATACCTACTGGCAGACCGAGACGGGCGGGCACGTCATCACCCCCCTCCCCGGGGTCACGCCCACCAAGCCCGGCTCGTGCACCCTCCCCATGTTCGGCATCGACGCCGCGGTGGTGAGCGAGAAGGGCGAGGAGCTTCCCCCCGACGCGGGCGGGCTCCTCGTCACGCGGCGCCCCTGGCCCGGCATGCTGCGCGGCATCTACGGCGACCGGTCGCGGTACGTGAGCAACTACTGGGGACGGGTGAAGGACCCGAGGACGGGCGTCCCGTACTACTTCTCGGCCGATGGCGCGCGGCGCGACCCCGACGGCTACTTCTGGATCCAGGGACGCATCGACGACGTCATCAAGGTCTCCGGGCATCTCCTGGGCACGATGGAGGTCGAGTCCGCGCTCGTCTCGCACCCCTACGTCGCCGAGGCGGCCGTGGTCGGGGCGCCCCACGAGATCAAGGGCCACGCGATCATCGCGTTCGTCACGCTCAAGAGCCGATGGGCGACCGACCATCCGGGCCAGCACCCCGACCACGCCCTGAAGGACGAGCTGGTCCGGCACGTGGCCCACGAGGTGGGGGCCCTGGCCAAGCCGGACCAGATCCGCTTCGCCGAGGCCCTGCCCAAGACCCGGAGCGGCAAGATCATGCGCCGCCTGCTGCGCGATCTCGCCGCCGGCGTCGAGAAGATCACGCAGGACACGACCACGCTCGAGGACTACTCGGTCCTCGCGAAGCTGCGCGAGAGCGAGGAGGCGTGATGGAACGACGACCCGCCCCGCACCGACGGATGCCGAGGTCCCCGCGGGCTCGAAGGTCCCGCGTCTCGACCCTGACCGCCCGGCGGCTGCTCGCCGCCCTCATCGGAACCGGCTTCCTTGTCCTGCCCGGCTGCCTCGTCGCCGCTGCCGCCGCGGGAGCGGGCACGTACGCCTACATCACGGGCACGCTTGAGGCCGACCTCCAGGCCCCGCTGGACAAGGCCCACGGCGCAACCCTTCGAGCCCTGAGCGGGCTTGGGTTCACCGACGTGCACGGGGACACCGACGCCCTCGAAGGGTCGGCCCAGGCCACAATGGCCGACGGCACCAGAGTCAGCGTCAAGCTCATCCGCAGGACCGAAACGGTGACCCAGGCCGGCATCCGTGTCGGGATCATCGGGGATGAGAAGCACTCCTCCTCGATCCTCGAGGCGATCCGGAAGGAGCTCTGACCACGCGGGGCGCGGTAACCTCTTCCCATGCCCCCCGTCACCATCCGCGACGGACGTCTCTGGTTCGGGAATGTCCCTGTCCCCCTGTTGGCCGGCGAGGTCCACTACTGGCGCCTCCGCCCGGCGTGTTGGCCCGATTGCCTGGGCGCCCTCGAGCGCCTGGGCCTCGGCGTCGTTTCTACGTACGTCTGCTGGCACTTCCACGAGCTGGCCCCGGCGCGATTCGATTTCACCGGCGCGACCGACGCGCAGCGCAACCTCGTGGGGTTTCTCGAGCTGGCCCGCGACCGGAACCTGAGGGTCTTCATCCGTCCCGGGCCGTACATCTACTCCGAGTGGACCAACGCCGGCGTTCCCGATCGGGTCGTGACGCTCCCGCGATTGAGCGAGGCCTACCGCGCCGAGGCGCGCGTGTGGATGAAGGCCGTGGTGGACGCCATCCGGCCCTTCTTCGCCACCCAGGCGGCGGGGGGCGGACCCGTCGTCCTCTTCCAGCCCGACAACGAGATGGACCTCTTCAGCCACTGGTTCGAGGACGCGTGCGGCCTCGGCGCCCGGCGCACGCCCGAGGGCGCCCGCGTTCCGGCGAGCTTCTTCCAGGCCTTCCTCCGGGAGCGCTACCCCTCCGTCGAGGACCTCAACGAGGCCTGGGGAACGGAGCTGCCCTCGCACGACGAGGCCCAGCCCCTCGCCTCCTGTCCCGACCCGCTCGACGCCCGCCAGCACGCCCGGCACGCCGACTACTGGCGCTTCCAGCACTGGGCCACGCGCGAGGCCCTCCGGTGGCACATCGACGAGTACCGGCGCCTCGGCGTCGACCTGCCCATGGTGGCCAACTACTACCCCGGCGGCGACGTGCAGAACTGGCACGAGCACATCGGCGCCCCGTCGGCGCGCCACTACCGCCTGATGGCCTGCTCGGCGCTGCTGGCGGGGATCACGAGCTTCAACTGGTACATGCTCGTCAATCGCGACAACTGGTACTTCAGCCCCGTGGGCGAGCGGGGCGAGATCCGCGCGGAGTTCGCCGACACGCTCACGGACATCCACCGCGTCTGGCGCGAGGTCGATCCTCCGGCCCTGGAGAAGCTCGCCTCCGCGTGCGCCTGCCTCGACGCGACCCAGATCGGCACGGACAACCTGCTGAGCGTCAATCCCGTCCTCCGGGCGCTCCACGAGGCGGATGCCGACTTCGACTTCCTCGACCCCGAGCTCGGGCGGATCGCGCGCCCGCTTCTCTTCTACGCCGGCGCCGGCTGGCTCGCGCACGACGCGCAGACCCGTCTGCTCGAGCGCGTCGAGGCCGGCGCCACGCTGGTGCTCTTCCGGCGCCCGCCCTTCCGCGATGAGCACTTCCGGCCCTGCGATGCGCTCGGCCTCATGCCGCCCGACCGGGTGCTCTCGCACCTGGGCAAGAAGCTCGAGGTCGAACTCGGCGCCCACACCGGCATCGCCGAGGGCCCGGTCTGGGTCTGGGACGACCCGCCCGGCGAGCCCATCACCGGCACCCAGATCGCCGGGCGCCAGCAGACCGTGGAGTGCGCCGATGCCTGGATGCGCCACTACATCGGACGGCGCTGGGTGTGCGGCTACCGGGAGCGACGTGCGCGGGGCTCGGTCATCGTGCTGGGGGTCGATCCCAGCCCCTCCCTCGTCCGGGCGCTGCACGCGCACCTGGGCCTGCCCCTCCACGCCGCCGCCGATCTTCCCGGCGTGCGCACCGCCCTCTTCCGCTCCCCCGCCGGCGCCCACGTCCTCGTCGGCGTCAACCTCGACCCCTCCCCCCGGGCCTGCCGCGTCGCCCTCGACGCGCTCGATCCGTCGGCGCCCCTTC
>CAYWOF010000208.1:0-6481 GCA_964459825.1 uncultured Phycisphaeraceae bacterium
GGATCTGTTGCGGAAGCTGGCGCGCCCCGGGCCGGCGCCCGGAGCGATCCACCCGCGCGAGCGATAGGATTCGGCGGGGATAGGCGCTCGCGGCGCCTCGTTCGGATGGAGGGTGCCGATGATGCGCGGACTTCTGGGCGCGTGGTGTGCGGGCGTCGTGGCGCTGGGCGCGGGCGCGCCGTTGGCGGCCCCGGCGACTCGGGTCGACGAGCCCCGACCGGTGATGCGGGTCACCGAGGCGGCCGATGGCGACATCGTCCGGCTGGAGGTGGCGGTGCGCGAGATGCGCGGGCCCGAGGGCGCGCCGACCGTCTACCTCGCGGGAGCGATCCACGTGGCCCAGCCCGAGTTCTACGCGGGCCTGCAGGGCTTTCTCGACGGGCTCGACGTGGTCCTGTTCGAGGGCGTGAAGCCCGCGGGCAGCGGAAGGCCCGAGGATGACGTCGAGGTTCCCCAGGACCACGAGACCCGCGCCAAGGCCACCAGACGACGGTTGCGTTTCCTGGCCGTGGCGGCCGAGGAGTACCACCACCGGAACGGCGCGTACCCGTCTTCGATCGACGAGCTGCGCGCGGGCCTGGAAACCCGGCTCGCGACCCTCGTGGCCGGGTCGACGACGGACGCCTGGGGCGGCGCGCTGCGCCTGGTGCCCGCGCCCGAGGCGGAGCGGCCCGACTTCGTCAGCCTCGGGGCCGACGGGGCGCCGGGCGGGGAGGGCCCCGCGTCGGATCTCAGGTTCTCCGATCAGAAGCCCCTCTCCAAGGCCGAGCGCGGCGCGGAGGATGGCATCCAGCAGAAGATGGCCAAGGCCCTGGGGCTGACGTTCCAGCTGGACCAGATGGACCACGACAAGCCCCACTGGCGCAACAGCGATCTGGCGATCGACCAGGTGCAGGACCGGCTCGACCGCGCCGGGGCCGATTCGGGCATGATCTTCCAGATGCTCGACGGCAGCTCGATCCAGGCTCGCCTGGCGGGGCTGGTGCTGCGCCTCATCGGGGCGAGCGACACGATGCGCGCCATGGCCCGGCTCATGATCGTGGAGCTGAGCGCCCGCGCCGATGCGCTCTTCGGGGCCCTGCCCGAGGACATGGCGGCCCTCATGGATGTGCTCCTCAAGGACCGCAACGCCGTGGTCGTCGCGGACCTGCGGGCCATCCTCCGGGCGGAGCCCGGGCTCGCGCGCGTGGGGATCATCTACGGCGCCGGCCACCTGCCCGACCTGGAGCGCCGCCTGGTGCAGGAGCTCGGCTACACCCCGGGCGAGGACACCTGGCGGACCGCGATCGAGGTCGATCTCGCCGCCGTGGGGATCGACGCCGCGCAGGGACGCCAGATGCGCGAGATGTTCCGGCGCACGATCGAGATGCAGCTGGGGCAGCTCAAGACGGCGCGGTAGGACTTCCGGTGCGCCCGATCGTGAGCGGCGCGAGGGCGTCGCGACGCTCGACCAGCCCGGCGGCGATGCGCTGCCAGCCGCTCCCGACCTCGCCGATCGGGTCGGGGGGGATGATCTCGACGGTCTTCTGGCCCAGCGCGGCCTCGCCGCGGGCGACCCGATCCTGGAACGCGACGCACTCGGCCAGGAGCCGGTCGAGGATCTCGCCCTCCGGCACGTTGGCGACCCTCTGGCCCTGCACGTAGATGATGCCGCGGCGATCGCCGGCGAAGACCGCCACGTCGGCGCCCTCGGCCTCGCCCGGGCCGTTGACGATGCAGCCCATCACGGCGACCTTCATGGGGATCGTGATCCGCGCGGCCAGGGCGTGGCGCACCTCCTCCACGAGCGCGATGAGGTCCACCTGGATGCGACCGCACGTGGGGCAGGCGATGAGCTCGGCCCCGGCCCGGGGGCGAAGCCCGAGCGAGCAGAGCAGCTCCAGGCCGTCCCGAACCTCGTGGACGTGGTCCGAGGCGTAGCTGATGCGGATCGTGTCGCCCACGCCGCGGGAGAGAAGGGCGCCGAGCGCCGCGATGGAGCGGATGCAGCCGGTGTCGCGGGGGCCGGCGTGGGTGACGCCCAGATGGAGCGGGTAGTCGAAGCGCCGGCTGATCTCGGCGTAGGCGTCGATGACCAGGGCGGCGTCCATGGACTTGGCGCTGAGCACCACGTCGCGGAACCGGCGCGCCTCGAACAGCTCCAGGTACTCCTCGAGGCGCGTGATCATCAGCGCCAGCAGGTACCCGTGCTTGTGGTGGCTGAAGAGCGCGCCCAGCTCGCGCAGGCGGCGCTGCTTGTCCCTGCGCTCGACGACGGATCCCTCGTTCACGCCGACGCGGATGGGGATGCGCCGCTCCCGGCACGCGTCGATGACGGCCTCGACCTGGGTCCGGTCGGCGATGTTGCCGGGATTGAGGCGGATCTTGTGGACGCCGGCCTCCACCGCCTCCAGCGCCCGCTGGAAATGGAAGTGGACGTCGGCCACGATCGGCACGCGCGTCTGATCCAGAATCTCGCGGAGCGCCTCGGTGTCCTTCTTCTCCGGCACGGCGACGCGCACGAGCTCGGCCCCGGCGGCGTGCAGGCGGTGGATCTCGGCCACGCAGGCGTCGATCGCGTGCGTCGCACCGGCCGTCATGGTCTGGACCGAGACCGGGGCGGGCGACGTGGGGGCGCCCGAGGCGTCGGGAAGGCCGCCCCCGATGCGCACGACGCCGGTCCGGCTGTCGCCGACGAGGACCTGGCGGGTGGGGCGTCGATCGAGCATGGCCCGGGATGGTAGGGGCGGGCGCGGCGCCCTCGGGGCCGGTGGCGCGGGAGTCAAGCTCCTCCCGCCGAGGTCCGATAGAGGTGCTGCCTTTGAGTGCGGGCCACGAGGAGTCCCATGAGCGGAACGGCGCGCCCAGCGGTCGTCAGCGGCATCCGGCCCACCACCAAGGAGCGGGCGGCCCTGAGCAAGGAGCGGCACGCCGACGCCGGAGCCGTCCGGCGCCGCGCCGTCCGGATCCCGCTCCCCGAGGACTTCGCGCTCGTGGTCCGGCTCGACCAGGGGGGCGGGGGAGCCACCACGAACATCCGGGCGTGCGCGCGCGACCTGTCGTCGCACGGCATCGGGTTCTTCCACGGGGCGTTCATGCACGCGGGAACGGAGTGCGTCTTCGTCATGAAGGCGCTGGACGGGACGGCGCTGACCGTGCCCGGGAAGATCACGCGTTGCCGGCACGCGCACGGCCGGCTTCACGTCGTGGGGGCGGAGTTCGAGTCGCCGGTGGACGTGGCACGCCTGGTGCCCGACGCGGAGCGGCTGCTCGCCGAGGCCGGGCGCGACCCGACGGTGGCCGCCGAGGTCGCCGTCCAGAAGCTGCACGTGCGCGTCGTGGAACTGGCCGGGGAGATCGCGCGCCTGGCCGAGGCGGGCACCGGTGCGGCCTCGATCCTCACCAAGGTCGAGGACCTGACCAGGCTGTTGGCCGACGCCGTCGAGCGGAGCACGCCCAATGCGGCCGAGCCGCACGGGGGCGCGCCCCCGCCCGCGGGGCCCCCGCCGCGAGCTACCGCGCCGGACGGTGCGCCCGCGCGGTGATGCCGTGGACCAGGCCCGGGCGGCGCCCGAAACCGGGATCGCCGGGACGAAGACCGTCCACCTCGGGCGTGCGCCACGTGAGCATCACCAGGCCGGCCGCGGCCAGCATCACGCCCATGAGGCCCACGCCCAGCTGCGATCCGGGCCCCACGTTGTCCCGCCCGGCCGCGTAGTCCCCGATCAGTCCTGCGACGACGCTCCCCAGGGGCATGGCCCCGAACACGGCCACGTTGCAGATCGCCATCACGCGCCCGCGCATGGCGTGGGTGACGAGCAGCTGCATCGCGGCGTAGGAGGAGTTGAAGGCCCAGAGCCAGAAGATGCCCGCGAAGAACAGGGCCACGGCCGCGGGCACGAGCGTCGGCGAGGCCGCGAAGGCGGCGATCGTGACGCCGCTGCACCCGATCGAGAGGGGGATGAAGTGGTGCTTGGGGTACCAGTGGGGGATGTACCTGAGGATGAGCACGCCCACCACCGCACCGGAGCCCATGACCGAGAGCATCAGGCCGAACGTTCCCTCGGCCCGGTGGTAGACCTCGGAGACGAAGAGGGGCAGCATGCGGATGAGGGGCGCCGCGCCGAACGAGTAGACGACCATGGCGAGGAAGACGGCGCGCGGTCCCCGGCCGTGGAACAGGAACGCCAGCGCCTCGCGCGTCCGGCGCCAGGCCGAGGTGTCCGGGCGCGGCGGGGCCGGGTCGTCGGGGGTGAGGCCGACCGCCCACAGGACGCCGAGGAAGCTGGCGGTGTTCACGGCGAACAGGATCGTGGCGCCCTGCGCGGCCGAGGTCGTCATGATCGCACCCGCCAGGCCGGGGCCCACCACCCGCGCCAGGTTGAACTGGAGCCCGTTGAGCGCGATCGCGTGCGACAGTTCCTCGCGCGGCACCAGGCGCGGGGTGAGCACCTGCCACGCCGGCGTGTTGAACGCCAGCGCGACGCCCTGGGCCAGCGAGAGCCCCAGCAGGACCGGCGGCGTGGCCCAGCCCTCGAAGCTGGCGAGCATCAGCATCGCCGCGATGAGCATCATGGCGAACTGCGTGACGAGCAGCAGCCGCTTGCGGTTGACGCGATCGGCCAGCAGCCCGCCGTGCAGGCCCAGCACGAGCGTGGGCCCGAGCTGCGCGGCCGCGATGTAGCCCATCCACAGGGCCGAGCCCGTCGCCTGCGCGACGATCCACTGGACGCCCACGCTCTCCATCCACCCGCCCACGCTCGAGCCCATGGCCCCGAACCAGACGATCCGGTAGTGGCGATGGCGGAGGACCGCCAGGGGCGATCGCGGCGCTCCCGATCGGGGGAGCCCGGTCGGCTCGACGCCCCCGGCGGCCGGGAGTACCTCGCTCGCCGGCTCGAGTTGAACTGCTTCCTGGTCGAGGGACACGGGTTCCATCCCGCGGAAGGAGTGCGCGGAGCGATGCTAGGCCGGCGGACCGGGTCGCTTCGGGACGCGCACGGCCGGCGCGGCGCGCGCCGAGGGGCGCGAGGAGGCGATCGATCGGCCGCGTGCCCGGCGTTCGGCTGCAGGCTTTCGAGCACGCGCCCACAGCGCCCGCACGGCGGCGTGAGCCCGTCGGCGTGCGGCGTCTCGTGACCCGATCGCAC
Organism: uncultured Phycisphaeraceae bacterium; assembly: GCA_964459825.1. Lineage (GTDB taxonomy): Bacteria > Planctomycetota > Phycisphaerae > Phycisphaerales > UBA1924 > CAYWOF01. The sequence continues at coordinate 5,130 of CAYWOF010000208.1, forward strand.
GTGCGCTGGCCCGGGCCGCTCGCCCGGCGATACCATCGGCGGCCTCGCCCGTTCCCGGGCGAGCGGGAGGCCGTCCTGGTTCGCGTGCTCCGGATCACCCGCGGCGATCCGCTCTACGCGCAGCAGCGAGCGCTGCGCGAGGAGGTGCTCCTGCGCCCGCTGGGCCTGGACATGGCCCGCTTCGAGGCCGAGTTCCCGGGCTTCGAGTCGCGCCTGGTGCACTTCGTGGCGGTGGTGGACCACCCGACGGGGCGGCGGGTGGTGGGGTGCGGGTCCGTGCTGCCCGATCATCCCAGCCCGGGGGCCGGACGGCTCATGCAGATGGCCGTCGATCCGCAGCGCCAGGGGGAGGGCATCGGGCGGCAGCTCGTGGTGGCGATCGAGTCGCACGCCTTCGGCGATCTGGGCCTCGGCGAGCTCACCTGCCACGCCCAGGAGCACGCGGTGCCGTTCTATGAGAAGCTGGGCTGGAGGGCGGAGGGTGCGCCGATCGTCGAGGCGGGAATCCCGCACCGGAGGATGGTCTTCGCGCCCGACGTGGTCGGGCGTGAGGAGTGCTGAGCCCGGTGGCTGGCGCGACCCGGCCCCCCAATAATCCACCGCCCATGGCGTTCGTACGGCCCAGTGTGTTGACGGTGCGTGAGGTCTTCGCGCGTCGCGGGCTGCGCTGCACGCGCCAGCGCGAGCGGATCTACGAGGCGCTCGTGGCCACGGACACCCACCCGACGGCGGAGGACCTGTTCCAGACCGTGCGGCGGACCGAGCCCGGCCTGAGCCTGGCCACCGTGTACAACACGCTCGATGTTCTCGCCCAGGAGGGACTGTGCCGCCGGCTCGCCTGCGCGGCCGGCGGATCGGCGTGCCGTTTCGATGCCGTCATGGAGGACCACGCCCACCTGGTCGGCGCGGATGGGCGGATCACCGACGTGCCCGCGGACCTCAGCCGGCGTCTCCTGGGCGGGCTGCCGGCCGACGCGCTCGCCGAGCTGGAGCGCCGGACCGGGATCCGGGTCGGCGGCGTGAGCGTGCACGTGCAGGCCCAGGCACGGGTCGGCTGAGGCGGATTCCCGGGCGCGTCGGTCAAGAGGCCGTCGGCAACACTCGATAAGAGGACCGGGACCTTCCGGCCCGCGGACGGGCCGCGCGGGGTCCGGTGCGCCACGCGCAGATGGGAGCCACCCCATGCCCGCCCCGGCCGTGAATCGCCGCCGCTTCGAGCGTTTCGCGCTCCGTCCCATGTACACCCCGGTCCGCGTGCGTGTGCTGGCGGAGAACGAGTACAAGTACGATGGCCACGCCTACGACGTGAGCGAGGGCGGGCTTTCCTTCAAGTCAACGTGCACGATCCCGCG
>CAYWOF010000209.1:0-6452 GCA_964459825.1 uncultured Phycisphaeraceae bacterium
CGCATCGTTCGCAATGATGAGGTCGGGAGTTCGACTCTCCTCCGCTCCACTTGATCGGCATCGGCCAGCGGATTCGACACCCCGCGCCGGGGGCTCCGGTCGGGCCCCGGGCCCGGCGCACCGGTACACTCCCGGCGTGCCGAGGGATGTGCTGCTCGTCATCAACCGGGACAAGCCCGAGGCGGCGAACGCCGCGGACCGGGTGCGTGCGCTCGTGGGCGGGCATGGCCGTCTGGTGGGGGAGTGCGAGGCCTCGAACGGGGCCCCACCGCCGGAGGCCGAGCGGGCGGAGCTGATCGTGGTGCTGGGGGGTGACGGGACGCTGATCGCGCAGTCGCGCCGGTTCGCGGACGTGGACCGGCCGCTGCTGGGGATCAACCTCGGGAAGCTGGGGTTCCTGGCCGAGTTCGACCTGGAGACGTTCGCGGAGCAGGCGAGCACGCTGATGCGCCGCGGGACGCTGCCGGAGCGCCGGGTGTCGATGGTGCGGGCGACGGTGACGCCGGGCTCGGGCGGCCCGGCGCGCGTGGCGGGGAGCGCCCTCAACGAGTGCGTGGTGACGGCGGGGCCGCCCTACCGGATGATCGTGCTCTCGCTGCGGATCGGGGGGGAGGATGGGCCGACGGTGTCGGGCGACGGGCTGATCGTCTCCACGCCGACGGGCTCGACGGCGTACAACCTGTCGGCGGGGGGACCGATCCTGGCGCCGGACGTGGGCGCGATGGTGATCACGCCGATCGCGGCGCACTCGCTGACGTTCCGGCCGATCGTCGTGGCCGCCGATGCGCGGATCGAGTTCCGCATGGTGCGCGTCAACGCGCCGCCCGGGCCGGAACGGGGGAACGCGCCGGGAACGACGCTGGTGCTGGACGGGCAGGTCCAGACGCCGCTGGCGGAGGGCGACGTGGTGGCGATCGAGCGCGACCCGCGCGCGGTGCGGTTCGTGCGCAACCCGATGGGCGGGTACTGGCGGACGCTGATCGAGAAGATGCAGTGGGCCACGCCGCCCCGGCTGCGCGACACGTAGCCGGGCCGAATCGACCCTCGCCATGGCAGGCCCCGACCCCATCCCGTCCGAGCCAGAGCCCGACGACGCCCACAGCCTCTCGGGGATGGAGGTGTGGGGCGGGAGCGAGGCCGCGGACACGACGGTGAGCGTGCCCGGGGTGGAGGTGCGGGTGCACTGCCGCCCGTACCGCGGCGAGCACGAGGGGGGCGACATCCACTACGTCTCGACGTGCTCGTCCGGGGTCTTCTCGCGCTTCGTGCTGGCCGACGTGGCGGGGCACGGGGCCAGCGCAGGGGCGCTGGCCGAGACGCTGCGACGGCTGATGCGCAAGCACATCAACACGCCGGACCAGACGCGCTTCGCCCGGGCCCTCAACGAGGAGTTCGGGCGCCTGGCCGACGCCGGGCGCTTCGCGACGGCGCTGGCGGCGACGTACTTCGCCCCGACCGACCACCTCATCGTCTGCAACGCCGGCCACCCGCGCCCGCTGTGGTACCACGCGGCCGAGGGGCGATGGTCGCTCATGGACCGGGAATCGCCCGAGGCGAGCGCCCCCCTGGACCGGGGCCCGGAGAGCCTGGCCAACCTGCCGCTGGGGGTGATTGACCCGACGAGCTACCACCAGTTCGCGGTGTGGCTGGCGCCGGGCGATGTGGTCGTGGCGTACACGGATGCGCTGATCGAGGGCGCGGGCGAGGGGCGCGGGCCGGGGGAGGAGGGTCTGCTCGACGCGGTGCGCTCGATGACGCCCGGGGATCCGGCGGGTCTGGGACCGGCGCTGCTGGCGATGCTCGACGGCAGCCGGGCGGGTCGGCCGGTCGATGACGATCTGACGCTCATGGTGCTGTGCCACACGGCGTCGAACCCGCCCGAGCTGACGATCGCGGAGCGGATCAGGGCGCTGGGACGGCTGCTGGGGCTGATCCGGTAGGCGCCGGCATGCCTGCGGGGCGGTGCGTGCCGAGCGGGACCGGGTGGGACCCGGCCCTGCGGGCGGGGGCGGGCGCCCCGGCGCGGAAGAGGGCCCGAACGCCCTGCTTCATCTCGAGCACGGCGCTGAAGACCAGCGGCACGAGCACGAGGGTGAAGATGGTCGAGACCAGCAGGCCGCCGAGGACGACCGCGCCAAGGCCGCGGTACATCTCGGAGCCGGCGCCCGGCGCGATGACGAGGGGCAGGCCGCCGCCGACGGTGGTGCAGGTGGTCATGAAGATGGGTCGCACGCGGGTGCGCACGGATTCGGCGATCGCGCGGATGGGGTCGAGGGGCTCGCGCCCCTCCTCGCCGGGGAGCGTGAGCTCGCCCATGAAGTGGCGTGCCTGCTCGACGAGGAGGATGGCGTTGTTGACGACGGTGCCGATCAGGATGACGAAGCCGAGCATCGTCAGCACGTCGAGCTGCTGGGGGGCCTTGGTGGGATGGGCCAGGGTCCAGTCGTGGACCAGGCGCAGGGCGGCGAACGCGCCGACGAGGCCGAGGGGAACGGTGAACATGATGACGAAGGGGTAGAGGAAGCTCTCGAAGAGGGCGCACATGAGGAGATAGGTGACGAGGAGGGTCCAGACGAACCGCGCCAGGACCAGGTCGGGCCGGATCGCGACGCCCGCGAGCACGCCGCCGACGATGAGCCCCAGAAGGAGGAGGCCGATCGCGCCGTGGACGAGGCGGCCCTCGCGGCGCCGCGAGGCCCGGACGAGGGCGTGGGCGCCCGCGAGGGCGCCCAGGACGCCGATGGCCCAGGACGCCACGAGGAGGGCGCGGCGCCAGCCCGCCATGGGCTGCCCGGGGGGCGGCGCGGTGCCGAGGAGCGCCGCCTTGACCTGGTCGAGCTTGGCGGCCGAGCCCTCGAGGCGCACGCGCATCGTGCGATCGATCACACCCGCGGCCTCGGCCCGGGCGATCACGTTCTGGCGGATGTCGTCCATGGTCGCCGCCAGGGGCCGGCCCTTGGGCGGGCGGACGCTCACGGTGACGCTGGGGAGCTCCTCGATGCGCTGGATCTCCTGGGGCGCGGTGGCGGGCTGGATGTCCACGATCATGCTGAGCGGGACGATCCGCCCGGCGGGGGTGGCGACGGGCACGTCGCCGAGCCGCTCCTTGAACTCGAGGCGTCCGCCGGTGGGGTACACCTTGATGTCCGTCGTGCGTCCGTCGAGCTGGTAGTCGCCGGCGAAGGCGCCGTCGAAGAGCCCGCGTGCGGCCACGCCGAGATCCTCGGTGCGCAGCCCGAGCTCGCGACCGGCGCGGCTGAGGCGCACGCGCCACTCCTGCTGCTGGAGGTTGAAGTTGGTCGGCACCGAGGAGACCGCCCCCGGCTCGTAGCCCGGGGCCCCCATGATCGCGCCGAAGATGAAGCCCGCGGCCGCGCGGACGCGCGCCAGGTCCGGGCCCGAGATCTCGATGTTGATGTTGTTGCCCCCGGCCACGCCGCGACCGAAGATGGAGGCCTGGCCGGCGCCGCCGAAGGCGTCGGGCAGGCCGTTCATGTTGATGGTGATGAGGTTGGCGATGGGGAGGACGCGCTCGGGGTCCTGGCTGGTTCCGCCGACGAACATCTGCGAGCCGAAGGCCCCGACGAACATCTGCTCGATGGGCACGGGGTCGAAGAGCTTGCCCGAGCCGTCGAAGCGCGGGATGGGGGGCAGGCCGACGAGCGACGCCGGATCGTCGAGGCGCGCGTTCAGGTAGGGACCGAGCCGGCTCTCGATCAGGGCGGCGTACGACTCGCGCTGCGCGATCGACAGGCCGGGCGGTATGAGCAGGCCGCCGAAGACCAGATTCTGGTTCCCCGGGGGGAGGTAGTCGAGGGGCGGCGCCAGCCGGCGGGAGGCCACGATGCTGGCGGCGACCATGAGGGCGATCGCGCCGGGGCGGAGGGTCCACGCACGCCAGCCGGTCATGAGCCAGTGCAGCCCGGCGGCGAACCGGGCGGTGAGCCCGGCGGAGAAACCGGCGAGGCCGAGGAGCCCGCGCCAGCGCCCGGCGCGGCCCGGCGGGGCGCCCTCGGAACGCGTGGTGAGGCGGGTGAGGACCCCCTCGGCGGCGGGGACCACGGTGATGGCCACGAGGAGCGAGAGGAGGATCGAGATCGAGAGGGCGAGGGTGAGATCGAAGAAGAGGCGCCCCGCCTCCTCGCGGACGGTGAGGATCGGGATGAAGACCGCGACGTGGCAGAGCGTGCCCGCGAGGATCGCGCCCCAGACCTCGCGGGCGCCGTTGTAGACGGCCCGGAGGGGCGGATCGCCGAGGGTGCGCCGGCGGTCGATGTTCTCCAGCACGACGATGGCGTTGTCCACCACTACGCCGGTGGAGAACGCCAGGCCCGCCAGCGAGACCACGTTGAGCGTGCGCCCGGCGGCCAGCATGGCGAGGAACGTCCCGATGACGCACACCGGGATGGCCAGGGCGATCACCAGGGTGGACTTGAGCGAGCGCAGGAAGACGAGCAGGACGACGACGCAGATGAGGCCGCCCTCGCGCAGGTTGGAGATGACCAGGTCGATCGACGAGCGGATGTAGGTGGTCTCGTCGTAGACCAGGCGCAGGCGCAGGTCCGGTCCCGCGTCGGCGTCGAGGCGGGGCAGGATGTCGGTCCGCACCTGGTCGAGGCGGATGCGCACCTCCTCCATGACGGCCATGACGTTGGCCCCGCCCTGGCGGAGCATGTTCATGGCGAGGCAGGGCACGCCCATGGAGCGGACGAAGCCCCGGGCCTTGTCGTAGCCGATCTCGACGGTGCCCACGTCGCCGACGTAGACCGGCTTGCCGTCGCGGTAGGCGATGACCGTGTCGAGGATCTCCCGGGCCGACGCGAACTGGCCGATGACGCGGACGCGGTAGTCGCGCTTGCCCTCGGCGATGGTGCCGGCCGAGATGTTGCGGTTCTCGGCGCGGAGCGCGCCGACCACCTCGACGTGCGACAGCCCGCGCTGGGCCAGCGCCGTCGGGTCGAGCAGCACGCGGACCTCGCGCGGGCGTCCGCCGTAGACGTTGACCTCGGCCACGCCGTCGATGCGCTCGAGGAACGGCCGGACCTCGCGGTCGATGGCGTCGTGGAGTGTCGAGATGTCGAACCCGGGATGGGCGCCGGCCCTCGCGGGGTCGAGGTCGATGATCATCCAGGCGATGGCGTTCTCGGCCGCGCCCTCGGCCGCCTTCATCACCGGCTCGTCCACGTCGCTCGGGTAGGCGGGCACCTGGCGCAGCTGGTCGGAGACCTCCTGGAGCGCGCGCGCGATGCTGGTGCCGACATAGAACTCGAGCGTGATCGAGGCGGACCCCTCGCCGCTGACCGATCGCATCGTCCTCAGGTTGGTGACGTTCTTGAGACGCTTCTCCTGCTCCTTGGTGATCGTGTCGACGATCTCCTCGGGGCTGCGACCGGGCCAGCTGGTGGTGACGGTGATGACGGGACGGTCCACCGTGGGGGTGAGCTGGATGGGGATCGCCGTGAGCCCGATCAGGCCGAAGACGACGACCAGGATCACGCCCACCGTGATGGTGACGGGACGCTCGATGGCCCAGCGGATGATGTCCACCTCAGCGGCCCCCTCCGCCGGATCCCGCGGCGCCCGTGCCGGGCTGATCGTGGCCGGGCGCCGCCTCGGATGGCCGGCGCACCGTCGGGGCCAGGGGCTGGCCCGGGAAGAGACGCTCGTTGCCCTCGACCACGACCTCCATGCCGGGCTGGAGCTGGCCGGGGCGGATGGCCACGCGGTCGCCGGCGACGAACGCGCGCTCGATGGGAGCGACGGCCGCCACCCCGTTCAGGTTGAAGTACACGTACTCGCCGGCGTCGCTGCGCAGCACGGCGTCCTTGTGGATGGTGAGGGTGGGCTCGGTGGCGCCGGTGGGCACGAGCCCGGTGAGGCTCATCCCCGGGCGCAGGCTGCCATCGGGGTTGGCGAGGCGGACGCGCACCGGGAAGAGGCGCGAGAGGGGGTCCGCGTCGGGCACGATCCCCGCCACGGGCGCGGCGAGGGTCCGGCCCAGCGCGCCGACCTGCACCTGCACGCGCGCATCGGGGCGGCCGACGCGCTCGATGAGCGACTCGGGCACGTCGAGCCAGGCGTCCACCTCGTCGAGCGCGACGAGTTCCACGATCGCGTCGCCGCGCGCCAGCCACTGCCCGACCTCGGTGCGCTTGGAGACGACGCGCCCGGCGAAGGGGGCGCCGATCGTCATGTAGGCCAGGCGCTCGCGCGCCCAGTCGACGTCCGACCGGGCCACGGCGACGCGCGACGTGGCGGCGGCCTGCCGAGCCTGGGCCGCGGCGAGGGCCGAGCGCCGGTCCTCCAACTCCATCTCCAGGCCCCCGCCCTGGCTGGTCAGGCCCTCCCACCGGTCGACGTCACGCCGGGCCTTGGCGGCCTCGGAATCCCGCTCGACGAGGATCGCGTCCGCCGCGGCGAGCTCCGCCTCGGCGCGGGCCAGGTCGAGGCGC
>CAYWOF010000210.1:0-6436 GCA_964459825.1 uncultured Phycisphaeraceae bacterium
CGCGATCCTCGCCGGCGCCGCGTCCCCGATCGGGCGCCAGCCCGACCAGGGCGTGCGCCCGCAGGATCCGCTCGCCGAGGCGCGGCCGATCGGGCCCGGGGCGTCGGTGGCCGGAGGTTCGTGCGCCCACGTCAGACCCCCGCCTTCTCGCACAGGGCGAGGATGGCGACGTGGTGCCGGCGCACCGCGTGCATGGAGAGGTGCAGCTCCTGGGCCGCGCTCCGGAGCGAGCGCCCGTGGATGAAGCAATGGATGGCGATGCGCCGGCGCGTCGGCGACAGGTCGCGCGCGTGAGACAGGATGAAGCGGAATCGCTCCGACAGGAGGCGCGCGACCAGCCGGTGCATCTGCACGCGCAGGCGCTTGGCGTCCAGGCCCGACAGGCGGGCCAGCTCCGACACGCGCATGCCCCGCTCGAACACGGCCCGGAGCCGGCGCTGCTGCTCCTCGGGGATCGCGTCGAGGTGCCGCAGGATCGCGTCGGCCACCTCGCGCGGCGGCCGGCGCCGGAGGTCCGGCGGCGAGGCGGGATCCGACGGACCACCGGGCGCGTCCGGGGTGGGGCGCGCCGGCTCGTGCCGGGCCGGGGGACCGGCAGTTCGACCGACGCCGGCCCGGCTTCGGGGCTGGCGCGCGGGGTGGGAGAGCCGGCGACCCCCGGCCAGCCGCGTTCGAATCGTCGAACTTCCTGCGGGACCATGACTTGTGGCCAAGCGCTCGATGGTCGCGGGCATGGTTCGTTCCCCCGACGGCTGTTCTCTGATTAATGAACCAAGACCGCCGTATATTACTTGACAGAGAACGTCACGCAAGGTATTTGTATGGGATGACCCAAAAACGGCGCACAAAACAGGGTCATCGGGGTCAGATTCCCCTCGCCGAGGGCGGCCAAGGGGGCGAGGGGAGTGGCTCGCCCGCGTCCAACCCCGTCGGAGAGCTCATCCGGGCCCGGCGCCGGGCGTGCCGGATGACGCTCCAGCAACTGGCGGACGCCGCGGGGTGCGCGAAGAGCTATCTATGGCTGATCGAGCGGGGGCGGGGGGCGAAGGAGGGTCGGCCCGTGTCGGTCGCTCCCGGCGAGGGCCTGCTGGGGCGTCTCGAGGATGTCCTGGGATTCGCCAAGGGGGAACTGGTCGAGGCGGCCCGTTGGCAGGCGATCCCCGCATCGGTGCGCCTGGAGATGTCCGCGATGGCCGGGCGTGCGCGGGCGGCCGAGCGACTGGCGGCGCTCCTGCGCGGCGGCCGGGAGGGTGAGGCGGGCGGGCGCGCCTCGCTGGATGAGGCCTACCGATCGGGGGAGCTGCGCCGGCTGGTGGACCAGATCGCCCCCCCGCCGCCGGCTCCGGGGCGCCCGTCGGGTACGACGGCCTCGCCGGCCGGCGCGCGTGGCTGGGGGGAGGGGGGCGGCTCGGGGCCGGATCGTCTCGTCGCGCCGGATCGATCGCTCCTGGCGCGTCCCCTGCTCCCATTGGAGGTGCCGCTGATCAACAAGGTGGCGGCGGGGTACCCGCGGTCTTTCACGGACCTGGGCTATCCCGCGCGGGTGGCGGACGAGTACGTGCGCTGCCCGGATCTGTCGGACCCGGACGCGTTCGCAGCCCGGGTGGTGGGGGACTCGATGGCGCCGACGTACCTGGAGGGCGATATCGTGGTCTTCTCGCCGGCGCGAGCGGTCAAGAGCGGGATGGACTGCTTCGCGCGGATCGAGCCGGACCACGAGAGCACGTTCAAGCGGGTGTACTTCGAGACCGGGCCGGGGGGCGAGGCGCTGATCCGCTTGCAGCCCTTGAACGCGGCCCACCCGCCGCGGGTGCTGGCGCGCGACCACGTGGCGGGGCTGTACGCGGCGGTGAGCGTGACGCGGGGGGTTGCGTAGCGCCGGTGCGGCCAAGACCTGGCGTCCATCCAGCCCGCACCGCCCGCACCATGCATGGGTTGCGAAGAGCAGGGCGGAGAGGACGGCGCAAAGCGAGTTATCGGACGGATTTCTCCCCGTTGACGATTTCGGATATTGCGGTATGTTGGGGCCGCGCGCGTGGCGATTGGTTTGCCGGGCCGCAGGATACGTTGTGTTACTCGAAAGGAGCAGAAAGGATGCGGAAGTTCAACTCGTCGATGGTCCTTGGGTCGCTGGCCTTGGCGTGCGTGGCCGGAACCGCCTCGGGCGTGACGATCACGTTCGAGGGCCACCTGAACACCATCTACAACGCACCGATCACCCGGAGCGGGTTCGAGATCGGGAATCCGGTGGGGCAGGAGCAGCACTTTCACGAGATCGACAGCACTCAGTACAACATTCCGAACAACGGGACCGGGATCCTGCTCAACGACCGTAACACCCAGATCTACGTGGTGGAGAGTTTCTTCGACGTGTTCACGATGGTCAGCGTGGATGTGGCGACATCCGGCTTCGGCGGGAGTAACAACGCGGGGATCGGCCTCGACATCCACGGCTACCTGAACAACGTGCACCAGGGCACGATCACCATCGCCAACCTCGGGAGCGGATGGACGACGGTCAATGGCGGGGCGCTGGGCAACGTGGACAAGCTTCTCTTCGACGGGTTCGGGGGCCAGGGAGGCTTCAGTCTTGACAATCTGACGCTCGATGGCCCGGTGAACCCGGGGATCATCCCGCTCCCCGGTGCGGGGGCGATGGGCCTGGCCGGGCTCGGGGTGGCGGGCGCGCTGCGCCGGCGCCGGATGGCGTGAGCGTCGCGATCGATCGGTGAACGACCGCCCCTCGCGCCGGAGCGCGGGGGGCGTTCGTTTGTGGCGCGCACCGGACGGCTGGGACGGTGAGTGTAACGCGTGGCACGGGTACTCGTTCGTGCCGCGGGCTTCGCCGCTCGGGGCGATGCCCGTGGTGGTGGGGCGAAAGGCCACGGGCAACCGCAGAGCCGGTAGCCCGTGGCACGGGTGGTACGAGAGACCGGGCGGGTGGCACGATCATCGACGGGCTTTGGCGTCGATGATCGTGCGGACACCCGGGTCCCGCGGCGGACACGATCATCCCGGTCCGAGCACCGGGATGATCGTGGCACGGAATCGCCGCAGGCGCCGTTCCCGGTGGCACGAAGGTGGCGGGTTTGCAAGCCCGCCCCCTCGCGACGGTCTACTCCGCCGCCGGGCGGTCGGGCGGGTGGTCGTGGAGGCGCCGGAAGGAGAACAGGGGGCGGAGCGTGGTCGTGGCGCCCTCGGTCTCCAGCACGGGGTAGGCGAGGAAGTTGATGGGGCCGGAGGTCGGCCCGGGCTCGAGGGCCAGGTCGCGCCCGCGGCTGAGCTCGAGGCGGTTGGCGGGGTGGCGCCCGAAGTAGTAGGTCGAGAGGGCCGTGTACTTGTCGGCCTCGCTGATGTCCACGGGCCACCACTTGCCCTCGGCATGGAACTCGGCCCAGCAGTGGTAGCCGTCGATGCCGCCGTCGTCCCGCTCGGAGGGGATGGCCGCGCCGATCGCGAAGCGCGCGGGAATGCCGCCGGCGCGGGCGAGGGCGATGAAGTAGGCGTGGAAGTCGGTGCAGTTGCCGGTGCGGGCGTCGCAGGCGTTCGCGGCATCGCCCCGGCCCCAGCCCGGCCCGTACTTCATGTAGCGCATGCGGTCGATGGTGTGGTCGTAGAGGGCCCGGGCGCGCACCAGCTCGCCCTGCTTGCCCGCGAGCACCTCGGCGGCGATGCGGGCGAACTCGCCCGAGTCGGGCACGAGGCGCTCGGGGGCGAGGTAGTCCTCGGGGCGCGAGGCCGGGTCCGCGTGGGCGTGCTTCTCGAGGCGCTCGACGCGGAAGCGGAGGGTGATGGGCCGTCCGCTGTCCTCGGGCCCGAGGGAGAGCAGGAGCACGCGGTTGCCGAAGCGGGAGTCGGTGAGGACCTCGCGCCGGCCCGGCGTGCGGATCGCCTCGACCTCGACCGTCTGCCAGGGATCGGAGCCGGGGAGGGGGAGCCACACGCGGGCCGGCTCGCGCAGCGCGGGGACGGTCGCCTGGTAGAGGAACTCGAAGCGGTCGCGCCCCTCGACGATGCCGAGGAGGGAGCTGGAGGCCGCGTCCACGGGCGTGCGCTCCCAGGTGCCGTCGTGCGCCTGCGCCCAGAGGTAGAGGGGCTGGCCGTTGAGCTTGTGGACGGTGGTCTCGGTCACCGCCATAGCGCCGGGGTCGCCCTCGAGGAAGAAGTCCACGTCGTAGACGTCGCCGTCGGTGCTTGCCAGGTCCACGCAGGCGAAGTGGCGCCGGGGGCCGAGGTTGGCGAGGTACTCGAGGTGGACGCGGACGAGCTTCATGCGCAGCGCGGCGCCCCGATAGGGGAGCGTGAAGTAGCCGCCGGTGCGCCGGGACTCCTCCTCGATGTGCTTCTCGATGCCCGCGGCGATGTCCGCGGTGACGATGTGGGGCACGGGCTCGGCGGCGCGCCGGTCGGCGGTCTGGCAGCCGGTGAGCAGGGCGAGCGCTCCGAGCGCGCCCCGGAGGACCGGGCACTGGGTGGGAGGGGTCAATGGCTCTCCGTTCCGGTGGGCGTTGGCGTTGGGCGGGGCGTCGCGGGAGAGGCTACTTCGGGTGCTCACCCTTGGGGTGCTCCGGGTGCTCACCCTTGGGGTGCTCGGGGTGCTCGCCCTGCGGATGCTCGGAATGGGCCTCGTCCTCGTCCGGCGTCTTGGAAGCGCTCTTACAGCCCGAGGCCGAGAGGGCGACTCCCGCGGCCGCGAGGACAAGGACGGCGAGTCGGCGATAGTGCATCTGGCGGGCTCCTGTGTGGGTGTGGGTCGGGGGCTTCGCTCCGTTGGCGGGCGCGAGTGTAGCGGGAATGGACGAGAGGGGAGATCCTCAGGGAGCGGGCGCACCCGCCAGTTCCTCGACGAGCCAGTGCGGGAGCATCCAGCGCCAGGTGAGGGCCACCACGCCCGCCGCCACCAGCAGGCCGCCGCCGATGAAGGCGAAGCCGAACCACGCGGGCCACACGCTCTGGCTGGGGAGGAGCCCCGCCTGCCAGCGGTGGAGGCCGTCGGAGAGCCCGACGGTCATGAAGGCGCTCCAGACGACGAGGATGCCCGCGTTGAGGGGCACGACGGGCCAGCGCGGAAGCCCGCGCGCCGCTCCCCCCTGGGCGGCCGCCTCACGGTCCCGCACGTGCGCCCACGTGAGCACGGCGATGAGCCCGAGCGTGTCGATGCCGAGCATGCTTCCCATGGCGTGACCGGCCACCACGAGGGTGCCGTGGACGAGGCTGTTGAGCGGGGGCACCGAGAGCAGGATGGAGAGCACGAGGCTCACGCAGGTCCACCAGGTGGTGGAGGCCAGCAGCCAGGTCACGAGATCCCAGGCGCGCCCGCGGGTGCGCTGGTAGCGGCGTGCCAGGCCCCAGACGTCCCACACGACCTTGACCAGGATCGCGACCTCGCTCATGCTCACGAGGAAGCTGATCCACTTGAGCACGGGGGTCTGGGGGAGGTGGTAGGTGTGGTGGCCGTAGTTGGTGAAGCTGTTGAGCACGCCGACCCAGAAGAGGGCGAAGGCCGTGCGCGAGCGGGCGTACCCGCCCGGGCCGCCCCCGCCGAGCCGGTGGCCCAGGTACGCCAGGGCCCCGTAGACCAGAAGGTTGAAGGAGCCCACCAGCGTGCCGTAGGACTTCCACTCGATCGCCATGTCGCGCAGGGGATGGGCCTGGAAGTAGGGGAGGAGGAACAGGTGGGTCTCGACGAAGGCGTAGGTGAAGAGCCCGAAGCTGGTCATCCACATCCAGCGGTAGACGGGCTGGCCCTGGAAGGTCTCGCCGCCCGCGCCGGTGCGGAGGAAGACCCACGCCACGGGCAGCCAGCCGACCCAGAACAGCGTCGAGGCCGGGACGGAGACGAAGAAGTACTCGCGCCCCGCGTAGGCGCCCGACACGAGGGTCACGAGCACGACGACCGCCCCGACGGCCCACGACACGAGGAGGAACCAGATCGCGCGGCGCACGGGCCCGGCTCCGCGACGCGACGCCACGGCGGAGAGGCCCGGCCCGGCCCAGTAGTGCACCACGACGGCGAGCCCGGCGAGGTAGATCCACGCCGTGCCCGCGGTGATGTGGAGTGGGCGCACGGAGCGGAGCGACATCCCCCAGATTTCCAGGTAGGGTTGCGCCGGCGTGTAGAGGAGCGCCCCCAGGAGCCCCGCGCCCAGGCCGAACCAGAGGCACGCGCCGGCGAACCGGGTCAGGAACCGGCGCGCCCCATCGAGCCCGGGCTCCGATCGCGTGGGGAGGATCACCGGCCTCCTCCGCCCGCGCCGCCACGATCGCGCCCCTCATCGAAGTTCCACCAGGGGAGCCGGGGGCGCTCCCCGCCCGGCGCGTTCGTCCGCGCGCCGACCGCTCCGGCCACGAGGGTGCCGCGCTCCTGGTTCATGCGCTGGAGCAGGACGACCATCGCGTCCATGCGCGTGCCGGGCGCGCCGGCATCCCCGTCCAG
>CAYWOF010000211.1:0-6380 GCA_964459825.1 uncultured Phycisphaeraceae bacterium
GGCGTCGTGCTGCTCTCCATCATCCAGTCGATGCCCGCCGGGACGCAGGGCGGGCTCAAGAGCTTCATCTACGGGCAGACCGCGGCGATGAGCCGCACCGACGCGCTGCTCATGGGCGGGCTGGCGCTGCTGGCGGTGGCGGCGGCGGGGCTGCTGCTCAAGGAGTTCCGCATCGTCTGCTTCGACGACCAGTTCGCGCGCGTCGCCGGCTGGCCCGTCGGCCTGCTGGACCTCGCCATGATGGCCCTGGTGGTGTGCGTGACCGTCGCGGGCCTGCAGGCGGTGGGGATCATCCTGGTCGTGGCGATGCTGATCATCCCCCCGGCCTCGGCCCGGTTCTGGTCGGACCGGCTGTGGGTGGTGGTGCTGCTCTCCGGGGCGATCGGGGCGGTCTCCGGGTACCTGGGGGCGTCGGTGTCGGCGCTCCTGCCGCGCCAGCCGGCGGGGGCGGTGATCGTGCTCACCGCCGGGTGCGTGTTCGCGGCGAGCCTGATCGCGGCGCCCCGCCGGGGCCTGGTCGCGAGCCTCATCCGCCGGGTGCGCCTGCGGGTCCACGTGGCGCGCGACCACGCGCTGCGGGCGCTCCACGAGGCCGGCGCGTACGGGCCCGAGCCGGCGCCGGGAGTGGCCCTGGCGAGGCTGGCGCGCGACCGGGGATGGTCGGTGATCGAGGCACGCCTGATCGCGCGCCTGCTGCGCTCCGAGGGGCTGGTGGCACGCCGGGCCGGCCGGCTCACGCTCACCCCGGGGGGCGAGGCGATCGCGGCGCGCACGGTGCGGAACCACCGCCTGTGGGAGCGCTACCTCGTCACGCACGCCGATGTGGCGCCCTCGCACGTGGACTTCTCGGCCGACATGGTCGAGCACGTGCTCTCGGAGCCGCTGGTGCGCGAGCTGGAGGCGGCCCTGGCCGCCGACGACCGCGCGCCCTCCGCCGGGAGGGGCCGATGAGCCCCGGCGTGCACCAGTTCATCAGCCTCGACCTGCCCGCGATGCTGGCGGGCACGCTCGCCGCGCTCTCGTGCGGGCTCCTGGGGAACTTCCTGGTCCTGCGCCGGCTCAGCCTCATGGGCGACGCGATCTCCCACGCGGTGCTCCCCGGGCTGGTCGTCGCGTTCCTGGTCAGCGGGCTGCGCTCCCCGCTCCCCATGTTCCTGGGCGCGGGCGCGGCGGGCCTGCTGACGGTGCTCCTGGTGGAGTTCGTCCATCGCGTCGGGCGGGTGGAGTCGGGCGCGGCGATGGGCGTCGTGTTCTCGATCATGTTCGCGCTCGGCGTGCTGCTCATGGAGCAGGCCGCGGCCCGCAACGTGGACCTCGACGCGGAGTGCGTCCTCCACGGACAGATGGAGACCATCTTCTGGTCGCCGCCGACCGACTGGGCCTCGTTCCTGTCCTGGGGCACGCTCGCCGACGCCCCACGCCAGGTCGTGGTCCTGGCCATCGCCGCCCTGGTCACCCTCGCGTTCGTCGCGCTCCTCTTCAAGGAACTCCGGATCGCCGCGTTCGACCCCGGCCTGTCTACGGCCGTGGGCATCCCGGCGGGCCTCATGCACGTGGCCCTCATGGTGCTCGTGGCCGCCGCCACCGTCGCCTCGTTCGAGGCCGTCGGCTCCATCCTGGTGGTGGCGATGCTGATCTGCCCCGCCGCCACCGCCCGCCTGCTGACCGACCGTCTGCTGGCCCAGCTCATCGTGAGCGCCCTGATCGCCATCGCGTCCGGGGTCTTCGGCTACCTGCTCGGCGCGCTCGGCCCGCTCTGGATCGGCCTCGACCACTCGATCAGCGCCGCGGGCATGATGACCGTCATCGCCGGCGCGCTCCTGGCCCTCGCGGTCGTCGCCTCGCCCGGTCACGGGCTCGTGGCGCGACGCCTCCGCCGGCTGCGCCTGGCCATCGAGGTCGCGCGCGAGGATGCGCTGGGCCTGCTCTACCGGGCCGAGGAACTCGGGCACGCCGAGGCGATCCGCCCCGATCACCTGGTGCGCGTCATCGGACCGGGCCTCTCCACCCGGCTCGCCCTCCGCGGCGCGCGCCGGCGCGGGCTCATCACCCATCGCGCCGGCGGCCTCGCCCTGACCGAGGCGGGTCGGGCCCCGGCTCGCTCGGTCGTGCGCAGCCATCGGCTCTGGGAGTCCTACCTCGTCGAGAGCCTCGGCCTTCGCCCCGACCACGTTCACGAGCCCGCGATGCGCCTGGAACACCTGCGCCGGCCCGACGGGCTCGAGCGCCTCGCCCCCGGGACCGACCGCAGCGCCGACCCCCACAACCGGCCGATTCCCGCCGCGGATCCCCCGCCCGCGCCCGGGCCCGGACGGGGTTGAGCGGGCCGACTGGACAATCCACGCCATCCGCCCAACGCTTCCGGTTTGGCCCCGCGCGCGCCGCGCCGAGGGCGCCCGATGATGATCCCGCCGCCCCACCATCCCCGCCCCGGCTCCGTGCCCATCCACCCCCGGCGCGTGCGCGCCGGGATCCGGCTGACGCCCGGTGGCCCCGCGCCCGACGAGAGCTGGGTGGCCGCGCGCTGGCTGGCCCTCATGCGCGAGCGCGCCCTCGAGGCCACCATCGCCGAGGGACGCGAGTACGCCACTCTCGGGCAGACGCGGCGCCTCTCCATCGACCCCGGACGGATCACCGCGTCGGTCCAGGGTCGCATCATCAAGGCCTACGACCTGACCGTCACGCTCCCGACGTTCCCGCACGAGGCGTGGGAGGGGGTCATCGCCGCGCTTGGGAACGAGCCCGCCCTGGCCGCCCGCATCCTCGCCGGCGAGCTGCCGCCCGAGCTCGATTCCCTGTGCGCCGCGGCCGGGCTGAACCTGTCACCCCGCACGTCCGACATCACCGCCACGTGCTCCTGCCCTCGCCACGCGCCCCCCGGCACGCCCGCTCCCCGGGCCCCCTCCGGCGGGCCGGGATGGTGCAAGCACCTGTGCTGCCTGGCGCTGCTGATGGCGCAACGCCTCGCCGCGGATCCGTTCCTGCTCCTCATCCTGCGCGGCATCGAGCGGGACGATCTGCTCGAGCGGCTTCGCCAGCGACGCGCGGCCATCGGCTCGGGCCCCTCGGGGGCGCTCATCTACGCGCCCCACGTCGCCGGCGCCTCGGACTTCGCCTCGCCGCCCCTGGAGGCCGGTCTGGCCGAGTTCTGGACGCTGGGCCCGGAGATCGAGGCGATCGACACGCCCATCCAGCCCCCCGAGGTCTCGCACCCGCTCCTGCGCCGCCTCGGACCCAGCCCCTTCACCGGCCCGCCGGGCACGCGGTTCCCCCTGGTCGGGCTCCTGGCCACCTGCTACGAGCTGGTCACCGAGGCCACGCGGCGGGCCGAGGAAGGAGAGCCCCCCGAGGATCCGGTCGGCGGGCTCCCCGAGGACGGCACAACCCCACCCCAGGGAGCGACGCCCGAGGCGTCCGCCCCGGTTTGACTCCCCCCTTCCCGTCTCTAAACTTGCCCGTTCTTTCGGAGCCGACCGTGACGGAAGCCCGCCCCTGCGGGGTTGGCCGAGGCACGGTCCGGGGCGCTCCCATCGCGGCTGATGGAACGTCCAGCTCCCGCCGTCCTCGAGGCACGGGCTTCCCGCCCGCGCCGCCCGGACGGCACCGTTGCCGCGGCCCCCGCCCCGAGCGATCCACGCCGGGGAACGGACCGCGACGTGTTCCGGTCCGTGGTCCGGTCGGGCTCGCGTCCGACCCCTGAGATGGAGGCCGCGTCGCCCGTCGAAACTTCTGGCCGATGGTGTAACGGTAGCACAGCAGATTTTGGTTCTGTTTGTCCAGGTTCGAATCCTGGTCGGCCAGTGTCTGTCGCGCCGTCCCCCACCGCGAGTTCCGACGCGATGCGCTCGATGAGCGCTCCCCCCGCCCAGGCCGCCGTCATCCTCGCCGCCGGCAAGGGCACGCGCATGGGCGGCGACCTGCCGAAGGTGCTCCACCCGATCGCGGGGCGCCCGATGGTCCTGCCCGTGATCGAGGCCTGCCGCGCCGTCGCCTGCGACCCCATCGTCGTCGTCGTGGGGTACAGGCAGGACCTGGTGCGCGACGCGATCGGGACCGCGCCCGACCTGCGGTTCGCCGTGCAGGAGCCGCAGCTGGGAACGGGCCACGCGGCCCAGTGCGCCCGGCAGGTGCTGGGGGACCCCCTCCCGCGCCAGGTGCTCGTCCTGGCCGGCGATGGCCCGCTGATCCGGCCCGCCACCCTGCGGGCCCTGCTGGAGCGCCACCGGTCCGCGGGCGCGGCGGGCACGATCGCCACCTCGATCATCGACGACCCGACCGGCTACGGGCGCATCGTCCGCGATGGCGCGGGCGCCTTCCGCGAGATCGTCGAGCACCGGAACGCCTCGCCCGCCCAGCGCGCCATCCGCGAGGTCAACCCGAGCTACTACTGCTTCGACGGCGCCGCCCTGTTCGGCGCGCTCCCCCGCGTCCAGCGCAACGAGACGAGCGGCGAGTACTACCTGACCGACGTCCTCGCCCTGCTCCTGGCCGACGGGCGCCGGGTCGAGGTGGTGCCGGCCGTGCCGCCGGAGGATGTGCTCTCGATCAACACGCCCGAGGAGCTGGCGCGGGTGGACCGGGTCTATCGGGAACGAGCCCCGAGCGAGGGGTCCCGGGCCCACGCCCCCCGGCGCCCGTCCCCGGCCCCCGGAACCGTCGCGCACGCGCCGGGCTCCCTGCGGAGGCCCGCATGAGCAGCGCCGACGCCAACACGCTCAAGATCTTCGCCGGGCGCCACAGCATCGAGCTGGCCACGCGGGTGTGCAAGCACCTGGACCTGCCCCTGGGCCAGGCCCGGACCAGCGTCTTCCCCGACGGCGAGCTGATGGTCAAGCTCGAGGAGGACGTGCGCGGGCGCGACTGCTACGTCATCCTCTCCACCTGCGCGCCCGTCAACGACAACCTGGTCGAGCTCCTCGTGTTCATGGACTGCCTCCGGCGCGCCTCGGCCTCGCGCATCACCGTGGTCACCCCCTACTTCGGCTATGCCCGCCAGGACCGCAAGGACGAGGGGCGCGTCCCGATCACCGCCAAGCTCGTCGCCAACCTCATCACCGCGGCCGGGGCCCACCGGGTCATCGGCGTGGACTTCCACGCCGCCCAGATCCAGGGCTTCTTCGACCTCCCCGTGGACCACCTCTCCGCGACGCCGGTCTTCCTCGACTACTTCCGCTCGCTCCGGGGCCAGCTGGGCGAGCTCTGCCTCGTCAGCCCGGACGTGGGCAACGTCAAGGTCGCCGAGGGGCTGGCCAACCTCCTCGGGGGCGACCTGGCGATCATCCACAAGCGCCGGCTCAGCGGCGAGCGGGTCACGACCGTCCACCTCATCGGCTCGGTCGAGGGCAAGACCGTCCTGATGTTCGACGACATGATCACCACCGCCGGCACGGTCTGCGAGGCCGCCCGCCTCGTCATGGAGAAGGGCGCCCGCGAGGTGATCGCCGCGGCCACGCACGGGGTGCTGGTGGGGATGGCCGTGCAGCGCCTGGCGGAGAGCCCGATCTCGCGCATCGTCGTCACCAACACCATCCCCGCCGACGGCCGGGCGGCGCCCATCGCGAACAAGCTGACGCAGCTGTGCGTGGGCCCCCTGCTGGGCGAGGCCATCCACCGCATCCACCACAACCTCTCGGTCAGCGCCCTCTTCCGCGACACCGCGGGGACCAAGCGCTAGCGAAGGAGCATGCCATGCCGCACGAGACTCCCATCCTCTCCGCCACGAAGCGCGACCGCCTGGGCTCCCGCTACGCCGCGCGCGTCCGCGAGCAGGGACGCCTCCCCGCGATCGTCTACGGCCACAAGACCGAGCCGACCCCCATCGCCCTCGACGCCCACGACGCCCTCACCCACATCCACAAGGGCGAGAAGGTCTTCCGCCTCCGGCTCGACGGGGCGGGCGGAGGCGAGCCCGAGACCGTCCTGCTCAAGGACGTCCAGTTCGACCACCTCGGCACCCGCATCGTCCACTGCGACCTGGCCCGGGTCTCGCTGACCGATCGCGTCACCGTGCGCGTCCCGGTCCGCTTCACCGGCGAGGCCAAGGGCCTCAAGACCGCCGGCGCGATCCTCATGCACCCGACCAACGACCTCGAGGTCGAGTGCACGGTCACCGAGATCCCCGGCTCGCTCGAGGTGGACATCACCGAGCTCGACGTCGGGAACGCCATCACCGCCGCCGACGTCCGCCTCCCCAGCCCCTCGATGAAGATGAAGACCGACCGGCACGCCATGGTCGCCCAGATCGTCATCCAGCAGGAGATCGTCGAGGCCAAGCCGGAGGAGGCCGCCGTCGAGGCCGGCGCCGCCGAGCCCGAGGTCATCACCGCCAAGAAGAAGGAGGAGGGCGAGGAGGGCGCCGCTGCGGCCCCTGGCGCCAAGCC
>CAYWOF010000212.1:0-5049 GCA_964459825.1 uncultured Phycisphaeraceae bacterium
CCATCTCGCGCTCGTCGTGGCGCTGGCCGCCCTGGCCGCGCCGGCCGCCTACCCGGCGCTGGCGCCGCACCAGAAGGCCCGCATCGCCGCCATGGTCCAGCAGGCGCGCGGCATCCGCGAGAACGCCTCCGGCATCAACTACCAGCCGTTCAAGGCCCAGGACCTCGTCGGCTCGGGCGGCCTCGCCGGCGTCTCCGACCCGCGTGCCCGCGTCCTCCTGGCCCACAACTACCTCCCCCAGCGTCACA
The DNA here is from genome assembly GCA_964459825.1 of uncultured Phycisphaeraceae bacterium. Taxonomy (GTDB): domain Bacteria; phylum Planctomycetota; class Phycisphaerae; order Phycisphaerales; family UBA1924; genus CAYWOF01. The sequence continues at coordinate 249 of CAYWOF010000212.1, forward strand.
ACGACTTCGTCCTCGCCGTCATCGGCGCTCGTTTCGGGCTGCTCGGCCTGGTCGGGGTGCTCGGCCTCTACGGCGCGTACCTCGCCGGCGCGCTGCTCGCCGCCGCCGCCTGCAAGGACCCCTTCGGGCGTCTGACCATCGTCGGCCTGGCCGCCTTCATCGCGGCCCAGGCCGTGATCAACTTCGGGATGAACATCGGGCTCGTGCCCGTGATCGGCATCACCCTGCCCTTCGTCAGCGCCGGCGGATCCTCCATGCTCGCCGTGTGGGTCATGACGGGGCTGATGCTCAACATCGCGCTCCGACGCCCGCTCCCGCCCTTCCGTGCCTCGTTCGAGTACCCTTCGGATGATGCCCGATGAACCCCCCGGTCGCGCGGATACCGCCGCCCCGGACGCATCCCCCACGCCCCTGGTGGCGCCGCTCGAGTTCCTCGCGTCGTGCGCCGAGCTCGGCGTCCAGCTCGAGCCGGGAGATGCCGAGCGCCTCGGGCTCTTCCTCGCGCTCCTGCTGGAGGCCAACCGGTCCTTCAATCTCACGGCCGTCACGGACCCTGCGCAGGCCTGGCGCCGGCACATCCTCGATTCCCTCACCCTGCTTCCCCACCTGGCGGAGCTGCCGCCCGGCGCCCGTGTGATCGACGTGGGCTCGGGCGGGGGCGTGCCCGGGATGCCCCTGGCGTGCGTGCTGCCCGCGCTCAGCTTCACGCTCCTCGAATCCACCGGAAAGAAGGCCCAGTTCCTCGAGCACACCGCCCGTGCCTTGGCCCTGCGCAACCTCGGGGTCCTCAACGCGCGCGCCGAGGTGGCCGGCCACGATCCGGCCCACCGCGAGCGCTACGACGTCGTTCTCGCCCGAGCCGTCGGACGCCTGGCGGTCGTGGCGGAGCTCTGCATCCCCCTCTGCAGCCCGACCGGTCGGGTCCTGCTGATCAAGGGACAGCGATCCGACGAGGAAGCGGCCGAGGCCCTTCAGGCCCTGCGCCTTCTGCGGGCCGAGCACGTGGGGACGGTCGACACTCCGACGGGCCGCATCGTGGTCCTGGCCAAGTCCGGGCGCACGCCCCGTGCCTATCCGCGCCCGGACGGAGAGCCGGCCCGCAGGCCGCTCGGGGCCGGTTGAACCGAACGGGTCCTTGACGCAAAGCTCGTGAAGATAAGATCTTACGGTGCCTGGCCGTCAGGGCCGCGCCGCTCGAGTGCTTTTTTCTCGATCGGATTTCCCTTCTCCTCTTCCACCCCCCGGCATGGTCTGCTAAGCTGCGTCTTCCTGCCGATCACCTCGGCTTTGTAGGAGGAGAGTCAGAATGAGAGCATTGACCGCCTGTGTGGTTTTGGGAGCCCTCGCGCTCGCGTCGGCGGCGAACGCCCAGTTCGCCAACCCCGGCTTCGAGAGCGGTAACCTCAACGGCTGGACGCTCGGCTTCACGGCCAACGGGGCCACCGCCATCCAGGACACCGAGACCATCGACGTCGACGGTCCCGGGCCCCTCGGCCTGAGCCCCGCCGCACGCTTCAGCGTCGGGCGCGCGAGCGCGACGGGCGCGGCCTCCGGCGGCATCGAGCTGACGCAGTCCCTCGCTCTGACCGGCGGCACCCAGTACACCATCGACTTCGACTGGGCCGCGCTCCGCACCATCTCAACGACCAACGCCGAGGGTGGCGTATTCGAGCTGATCGTCGACGGTACGGCCCTGGCGCAGGCCGCGGCGGGCTCGACCAGCTCCAGCGCGCCGCACTACGGCCACCTGAGCGCCAACTTCACGCCCGGGGCCAATGGCAACTACGCCGTGGGGGTGCGCATCACGCGGCCCTACACCATTCCCAGTCCCACGGCCCCGACCCTGTTCCAGTACGTCGACAACATGTCGATCGTGCCGGCTCCCTCCACCATCGCCCTGCTGGGGCTGGGAGGCCTCCTGGGCGCCCGCCGTCGCCGCTGACCGTCCCGATCGGCCCGTCCTGGCTTGACTCCCGAAGGGCTCGTCCGCATGGGCGAGCCCTTTCGCCTGCCCGGACCCGGCGATAATGCGCCGTGCCCAGCGCGGTCGCGGACATCTTCGGCGCACGCGGCCCCATCGCCGGCGCGCTGGGCGCGGACTACGAGCCGCGTCCCGAGCAGATCGCCATGGCGCAGGCCGTGGAGCGCACGCTCGAGGCCCGGTCTCACCTCCTGGTCGAGGCCGGCACGGGCGTGGGCAAGTCCTTCGCCTACCTGGTGCCCGCGATCCTCCGCTGCGTCCGGCAGGGCGAGGTCGTCGTCATCGCCACCAACACCATCGCGCTCCAGGAGCAGCTGGTCCAGAAGGACATCCCCGCGCTCCAGGCGGCCCTGGAATCCGCCGGCGTGATTCCACCCGCGTCCTCGGATCCTCCGGCGCCCCCCCGCCCCGGCCCGGTCTCGCCGTCCCATCCGCTCCGCCCCGTCCTGGTCAAGGGTCGCGGCAACTACGTCAGCATCCGCCGTCTCCGGCTCGCCTCGCAGCGCCACGAGGGGCTGCTGCCCGACGCCGCCGCCCGCGAACAGCTCCACGCGATCGAGGACTGGGCCTACGACACGCGGGATGGCTCCCTGGCCACGCTGCCCCGGCTCGAGCGTCCCGAGGTCTGGAGCCACGTCGAGTCCGACGCGGACAACTGCATGGGGCGCAAGTGCCCGCACTTCGGCGCGTGCTTCTACCAGAACGCGCGCCGCGCCATGGAGCAGGGGAACCTGCTCATCTGCAACCACGCGCTCTTCTTCGCCGATCTGGGCCTGCGCCGCGCCGGGGCCGGCCTGCTCCCCGACTACCAGCACGTGATCCTGGATGAGGCCCACCAGGTCGAGGATGTCGCCGCCGAGCACCTCGGGGCCTCGCTGGCGGAGGGGCGCGTCGTCCACCTGCTCCGGACGCTCTACGAGCCGCGCCGGCGCAAGGGGTACCTGGGCCAGCTCGCGGGCTCGCTCCGAGCGCCGCAGACCGGCGAGGCGGTCGAGCGGGCGATCCGGATGGCCCTGGACGCGGGCGAGGCCTCGCGCCAGTTCTTCGATTCCTGGCTCCACCGGTTCGAGTCGGGCCAGCTTCCGGGCGGGCGCATCCGCGAGCCCGGCGCGGTCGAGAACCCGCTCAGCCCGGCGCTGCGCGCCCTGGCGGTCTCGCTCAAGGCGCTGCGCGAGACGGTCCCGGGTGAGGCCGACAAGTTCGAGCTCCAGGCGTACGCCTCACGCGCCGGAGCGCTCGCCGACGCGGCCGAGGCGATCGTCGGCCAGGCGCTACCGGGCTGCGCCTACTGGATCGAGGTGACGCGAGGAGGACGCGCCGGTCGGACTCGGGTCGCGCTCGGCTGCGCGCCGATCGAGGTCGGGCCGATCCTGAAGGAGCACCTGTTCTCCGGGTCCTTCGGCGTGGTGCTGACCAGCGCAACCCTGGCGACCGGCGGCGCTCTCCGGGCCGGCGGCGCCGAGCCTCCGCCCGTGGCCGACAGGGCCGCCGGCGCCAACGGCCAGGCGGGCGCCGAATCGCCCTCGTCGGAGGGCGTGCGTTCCGCCGGTCCCTTCGCCCACGCCGCCCGGCGTCTCGGCTGCGAGGGGGCCGACACCCTCCTCCTGGGCAGCCCCTTCGAGTACGCCCGCCAAGTGACGCTGCACCTGGCGCGCGACATGCCCGCGCCGCCCGGCGATCGAGCGCGGCCCGACGGCGCGCCCCTCCCCGGCGCCGCCTACATCGATCGCCTCGCCGCCCGCATTCTCGAGCACATCGACGCGACCGATGGCGGCGCGTTCGTGCTCTTCACCAGCTTCGCCACGCTGGAAGGCGCGGCCCGCGCCCTGGAGGCCCCGCTGGCCGAACGCGGGATGCCCCTGCTCGTCCAGCGTCCCGACGGGCCGCGCGCCCAGCTCCTGGCCGCCTTCCGCGCCAACCCCCGTTCCGTCCTGCTCGGCGCCGCCTCGTTCTGGCAGGGCGTGGATGTCCGCGGCGAGAACCTGCGCAACGTCATCATCACGCGCCTGCCCTTCGAGCCGCCGGGTCGCCCCCTCACCGAGGCGCGCCTGGAGCTCATCCAGTCCCGCGGCGGCAACCCGTTCATGGAGGACTCGCTCCCGCGCGCCATCATCCGCTTCAAGCAGGGCTTCGGACGCCTCATTCGCTCCAAAACCGATCGCGGGCGCGTCGTGGTGCTCGATCCCCGGATCGTCACGGCCCGCTACGGCCGGGCGTTCCTGGCGGCCCTGCCCGAGGGGGTGCGGGTGGCGGATGAACCCGAGATCACCGTGGACTGAGCCGTAATCGGACCTTGGACGGACGGCATCCCCCGATTACACTGGGCCGATGCCGATCCGGAACGCGGTGCCGATCCTGGTTCCCCTCGCGGCGATCGCCGGCTCGCCCGTCCTCGCGCAATGCCCCCCGCAGTGGCTGCCCGGCGAGCCGTTCCCCGGCGTCGACGGGGCGATCCACGCCGCCCTCGAATGGGACCCCGACGGGCCGGGGCCGATGCCCAGCCGCCTGGTCATCGGCGGCGCGTTCACGCTCGCGGGCGACGCGTCGGCCGCCAACCTCGCGTCCTGGGATGGCGCGACCTGGTCGGAGTTCGGCGGAGGGACCAACGGCGCGGTCCACGCCCTGGCGATCCACGCGGGGAGCGTGTACGCGGGCGGCGTCTTCACGGCGGCGGGCGGAGTCCCGGTCGCGCGGATCGCCCGCTTCGACGGGAGCGCGTGGCACCCGCTGGCCCAGGGGATCCCGGGGAGCGCGGCCGTCTACGCCCTGACGGTGCACAACGGCGAGCTCATCGCCGGCGGCGCCTTCACCACAGCGGGC
>CAYWOF010000212.1:5059-6375 GCA_964459825.1 uncultured Phycisphaeraceae bacterium
GGCCAGCCGCATCGCGGCGTTCGACGGGACCGCGTGGCGCGCGCTGGGCGCCGGCATGTCCGGCGGCCAGTCGATCGTCGTCAACGCCCTGGCGACCTACAACGGCGAGCTGATCGCCGGGGGTGAGTTCTGGTACGCCGACGGCGTGTTCGTCTCCAACATCGCGCGCTGGAACGGATCGGTGTGGAACAAGGTCGGAGCGACCGGGGGCACGAGCGGGCCGGTGGAGTGCCTGGCCGAGTTCGGCGGCCATCTGTACGTCGGCGGCACGTTCTTCAGCGCCGGGGGGCAATCCGACGTCGGCAACATCGTCCGGTTCACCGGCACGGCCTGGCAGAAGCTCGGCCAGGGCACCAGCGACACGGTCGCGTCGCTCACGGTCCACGATGGGCGGCTGATCGTGGCGGGCCCGTTCGGCGGAATCTTCGCTCTCGGCGTCGATGGGCGGCACATCGGCGCCTGGACCGGCTCGGTGTGGCAGGCGCTCGCGAGCCTCGACCACCCGGTCTGGTGCACCGCGCGCTTCCAGGGGCAGCTCCTGGCCTCGATGGGCTACTCCGCCGGCTGGGGCCCGTCCCAGACTCTCCACCGCTGGACCGGATCGGCGTGGGAGCGCGTGACCGGCGCGCTGCCGACTCACCCGAAGGCGATGACGACCCACCAGGGCCAGTTGGCGTGCCTGACGAGCTACGCGATGCCCGGCCCCCCCTCCTTCGTGGCCGACGGGGTGTTCCTCGGGGACGGGTTCGAGTTCACGCGCGTCAACCCCGCGACGGGGTACTTCAGCGGAGAGGCCATCCACTCGCACGAGGGGCGTCTGCACGTCGGCGGCGACTTCGCGTCAATCGCGGGCGTGCCGGCGGCCAACGTCGCGGCATGGGATGGCGCGGTCTGGCAAGCCCTGGGGCCGGGGCTGAACTCCGTCGTGCGAGCCCTCGCGACCTACAACGGCTCGCTCATCGCGGGCGGCAGCTTCACCCAGACGGGCGCGACCCAGATGCGGTATATCGCGCGCTGGGACCCGGCGGGCGGGGTGTGGCAGCCGCTGGGTTCGGGGATGGATGGGCCCGTCTACGCGCTGGAGGTGCACGGCGGGGCGCTCTACGCCTGCGGGGACTTCGGCAACGCTGGCGGGGTGCCGGCGATGCGCATCGCCCGCTGGGATGGGGCGGGTTGGTCGGCGCTGGGCGCGGGCATCCCGGGTTTCGCCCAGGAGATCCGCGCGCGCTGCTTCGCCTCGTACAGCGGGGAGCTCTACCTCGGCGGGCGGTTCAGCCAGGCCGGCGCGATCACCGCCTACAACATCGCCCGCTGGA
>CAYWOF010000213.1:0-6358 GCA_964459825.1 uncultured Phycisphaeraceae bacterium
GCCTCGGGCGCCGCCGCGACGCGGGTGGGGGGGGAGGGCGAGCGGGTGATCTTCGAGATCGCGGGACAGAGGTACGAGGTGACGCAGGGGCAGACGCTGGAGCAGCGCCGCCCGACGAACTAGGTACACTCCGCTCACGGCCATCCAGGGGCCACGGATCGACAGCGGGTGATGGAGCACCACGATGAGACCCATCCGTAGAAGCGGACTGTTGGCGGCGTCGCTGGCGACGGCGGCGGGTTTGCCCGTTTCGGTCCTGGCCCGCCAGGATTCTCCGCCCGCCAGCGCGCCCGGCGAAGCCGCCGCCGCCGCACCGCTCGCGATGGCCCCCGCACCCGCCCCGGCCCCGGAGGCTCCGGCGGCGCCGGAGGACGGCGTCCGCTTCAACTTCAAGGAGGCGCCGTTCGATCAGGTGATCGACTTTTTCTGCCGCGAGAGCGGCCTGCCGCCCATCTTCGAGGCCCCGGTCCCCAAGGCCTCGATGACCTTCATCAGCGCCGAGGCGTACAGCTTCGACGACGCCCTGACCATCCTGAACCTGAACCTCTCTCCGCACGGGGTCATCCTGCGTCGCGAGGCCAACTTCCTCTACCTGTCCGACCTCAAGAACGCGGCGACCAAGCCGGTGCCGGTCCAGAACGGCCAGATCACGCCCGGGGTCCGGCCCGAGCAGATCGTCAACCTGACGATCCCGCTCTCCAACTCCGCGGCGACGGTGGTCGCCGACCAGATCAAGCCCCTCATCGGGCAGTACGGGTCGGTGGTGGCGGTCGCCGCGCAGAACATGATCATCGTGGTCGAGACGGCGGCGCAGTGCCGGCGGATCCAGGAGCTGGTCAGTTCGATCGACGCCATCCGGCCCGTGGACCAGGAGTACAAGGTCTTCAAGCTGCACCACGCGCAGGCGCCGGCGGTGCGGGATGCGCTCAAGGGCCTGATCGGCGAGCGCGTCAGGCGCGAGATCATCGAGAAGGACGGGAAGGTCCGCGAGGTCGAGGAGATCAACGTTGCGGGGATCAACCTCGAGCCGGATCCCCGGACCAACTCCATCATCGCCGTAGGGCCCAAGGTCCGCATCCAGGTCGTCGAGGAGCTCATCGCCCTGCTGGATGTGCCCGACGACGTGGCGGGCGACCGGCAGATGATGACCGTGGCCCTTCGCGAGCTGACGCCCGACGCGGCGGCGCAGCAGCTCAACGCCCTGTTCCAGGGCGTCGAGCCGGCCAAGAAGCCCACCATCCTGCCGCTGGGCGACGCCGGCAAGGTCACGATCGTCGCCTCCATGGGCCAGCTGACGCAGGCCACCGCGCTGCTGGGGGAGATCGATCCCGGCGCGGCGCGGTCGATCCCCGGGGGCGCGGCGCCGGGCGTCCCGCCCGTCGTCGAGCGGCGCGCGGCGGTCATCCGCCTCACGCACGCGACCCCCGAGGCGATCGAGCGGGTCGCGTCGCGCCTGCTCTCGGCGCGCCAGGCGATGGTGATCAAGTACGCGCCGACGCCGGATGGCCGCGGGCTCGCCGTGGCGGGTCCTGAGGGCGATGTGGCCGCCTTCGAGAGCCTCGTGCGCGGGCTGGATGTCGCGCCCGAGGGACCGCGCGATGTGCGCCAGATCCGCGTCGCGGTGGGCGACCCGGGCGCCATCCTGGAGAAGGCCCGGACGCTCTACGAGGCGACCGGGGCGGCGGCGACCGAGCCCGTTGGAGCGACCCTCGAGGCCGAGTCGCGCACGGTGACCCTGATCGGCGCCCGCGCCGGCGTGGACCGGTTCGCGGAGCTGCTGCGCACGGCCGAGGCCAACGTGGTGGTGGACCTGGAGAGCCGGACCTACGAGCTCAAGACGACCCGTCCGAGCCAGCTGGCCCCCCGCCTGACCCGCGTGGCGCGTCCCATGCTCACGCCCGAGGATGGGTCCGTCTATCGCGAGCCGGTGATCGAGCCCGTTGACGAGACGCGCACGCTGATCGTGCGGGCCCAGCCGTCCCAGTTCGCGGTGCTCGAGGCCCTGATCCAGCGGCTCGACAGCCCCGATCCGGCGGGGCAGCAGTTCCGGGTCGTGCGCCTGACCACCGCCGATCCGGAGGGAGTCCTGGCCCGCGCCCGGGAGATGTACCGGGTCCAGACCGCGGGCCTGCCGCTGGACCAGGCGGGTCCCGTCGAGGCGGCGTACGACGGCGCCTCGGGAACGGTGCAGATCACGGCCGGACCGGAGGGCATGCGCCGTTTCACGGAGGTGCTCGCGCAGGTGCAGCAGCTGATGCCGCCCCAGCGCACGACGCGCATCGTCGACGTGACCACGGCCCGGGCGGCGGACCTCGTGGTTCCGCTCCGGGAGTTCCTGGCGGGCGCCGATCCGATCGACCCGGGACGCACCGTCCCGGCGCCGGCGATCCGGGTGGTGGAGCAGACCAACTCCCTGGTCGTGACGGCCGAGGAGGCCCAGCACCGGCTCATCCAGGACTACGTGGCCCGCCTGGATCGGCTCCAGCCGTCCGATCTTCCCCCGCTCAAGCTCCTGCAGCTGCGCACCGCGGAGGCCACGGCGATCGCCGCCATGCTCACGCAGCAGTACAGCCAGCGGGCCCAGGCCGATCGCGCGGCCAAGCCCGTGGACGTGCGCGCCGACGCGGCCACGAACACGCTGATCGTGTCGGCCCATCCCGATCTCTTCGAGGAGATCAAGGGGTTCGTCACCGAGCTCAACAAGGAGCAGCGCGAGGGCCCCGAGCGCGTCACCCAGCTCTTCACCCTGAAGGTGGCCAAGGCCGCGGACGTCGCGACGGCGATGGACAAGCTCTACCCGCAGCCGCCCATGCCCGTGGACCGGCTCAACCGCCCGATGCCGTGGCTGCAGCAGCCCAAGGAGGTGACGGTCAGCGCCGAGCCGAGCAGCAACTCGCTCATCATCGACGCGCCCGCGGACCGGATGGAGTCCATCCAGGCCCTGGCCGAGAAGCTCGACCGGGTCGAGCTCCCGCCCCAGTCGGAGCTCAAGACGTACCGCATCCTCGGGGCCGATCTGAACGCGATCTCGCGGACGCTCCAGGGGATGGCGGCCAAGGGCATCCTCTCCGGCCCGGCCCAGCCCGGCAAGCAGGCGGTGCAGGTGATGGTCGAGACCGAGCCCAAGAGCTCCACGCTGATCGTCGCCGGCGACGCGACGACCTTCGAGCGGGTGGACGCGGTGCTCAAGGACCTCTCGGCGGTCCCCGTCGAGAAGGGCCTGCGCGTGATCCCGATCGCCAACGAGGCGGCGGCGAACGTGCGCGAGCGGGCGCTGGCGATCTACGACGCCCAGATCGCGCAGATCCCCGGAGCCAACCCGGTCGAGATCACCGTGGACGAGTCGAGCAACTCGCTCATGGTCGTGGCGGATGTCGAGGCCATGGCCCGATTCATGAGGGTGATGGACGAGCTCCAGCGCCAGACGGGCCCGGCGCGCGAGCTCCGCATGATCGAGCTCAAGTTCGCCAAGGTCACCCAGGTCACCTCGTTCCTGGACGACCTGGTCAAGTCCACCGAGAGCTTCCGGCTGCGCGGCGGGCCCGACCCGGTCTTCGAGCCCATCGAGGCGACCAACTCGCTCCTCGTCGCCGCCCAGCCCGCGCACCTGCCGCTGGTCGAGGCGCTGGTCCGCAGCCTCGACAACGAGCAGACGGCCGAGAAGCCCCCGCTCCGCATCCTCAAGCTCCGCACGACCGACGCGGCGAGCCTGGCCGGGGTTCTTCAGGCGGCGTTCGACAAGCGGAGCGTCGAGCAGCGGGCCAAGAAGCCCGTGGACATCCAGGCCGACGCGGCGACCAACACGCTGATCGTCTCGGCCCATCCCGACGCGCTCCCGGAGATCGAGCAGATCGTCACGGAGCTCAACGAGACGCAGGCGATCGACGCCGAGGGGCGCGAGATCCGCATCTTCCCGCTCAAGATCGCGCGCGCCGAGGAGCTGGCCAAGACGATCGACGCGATGTACCCGGAGCCGCCGATCCCGATCGACCCGCGCACGCGCCAGCCCCGGCCCGACCTGCAGCGCCCGCGCGAGATCGTCGTGCGCGCCGATCGCGCCACCAACGCCCTGATCGTGGACGCCCCCGCCAAGCGGCTGGCCGGCTTCGAGCAGATCGTCAAGAGCCTCGACCAGCAGAAGCTCGCCGGGAACGTGGAGATGCGCACGTACCGGGTCGAGCGGGCCGATCTCTCCGCCGTCGCCACCGCCCTGCGCAACGCGGCCTCCAGCGGCGCCCTCTACGCGAGCGGCCAGGCCAGCAGCATCACGCCCGTGACCGTGGACACCGAGGCCACCACGCGCTCGCTGATCGTCAGCGGCCCCACCGAGGTGTTCGCGAGCGTCGAGCGCGTGCTCCAGGAGCTGGACGCCGCCCCGGACCGTCCGCCCACGGGCGTGCGGTTCTACCCCCTCCAGCACGCGCGGGCGGAGCGCCTCCAGCCCCTGCTCCAGCGCATCCTGACCACGCGCCTCAAGGAGCAGCAGGACCGCGAGGGGGGCTACATCGCCGACGTCCAGTCCCTCCTCGAGGTCGCGGCCGACGCCGCCACCAACACGCTCATCATCTCCGCGCCCGAGGCGGTGCAGCGGATGGCCGAGGAGATGGTCAAGGCCCTGGACACCGAGGCGGCCCAGATCGGTCGCTCCGTGGTCCGGGTGGTCCCGCTGACCTTCGCCGACGCGTCCACCGTCGCCCAGAACCTCAACACCGTGCTGCCCACGATCGAGATGCCCAGCGGCGGCAAGGTCACCATCGTGCCCGCGGGCGGGTCCAACGCGATCCTGCTCTCCGGGGCCGAGGCGGACCTCAAGAAGGTCGAGGACCTCATCCAGCCCCTGGACGCACGCCCCAGCGACATCGACGCCCAGCGCGTCGAGACCTACGCCCTCGAGCACGCCGACGCGGCCACCATCGCCGTCACCGTCCAGAACCTGCTCGTCGAGCAGCAGCAGACCGACCCGCGGATCCTCCTGCGCCAGCTCCAGTACAACCGGGGCCAGCTGCCGGCCCGGCCCACGGTCCGCGTGGAGGCCGAGTCCCGGACCAACTCCCTCATCGTCTCGGGCACCTCGGCGACGATCGAGCTGGCCAAGACCATCATCGAGCGGCTCGATCAGCCCGCGCAGACCACCGACCGCGTGGCCCGCACGTTCACGCCCGCGCGCGCCGACCCCCAGGCGCTGGCGGCGGCCGTGGTGCGCATCGCCAACCAGACCCTCCCGCAGGGGCGCAAGCCCGTCGAGATCGTCGCCGAGCCGCGCTCGGGAGGGATCGTGGTCATCGGGTCCGAGGCGCAGGTCGCCGAATCGGTGCGCCTGCTCGCGGAGTTCGACGACCGGGCCGTGGCCCTCCCCGCCATGGACCTCCGGGTCGTGGCGCTGGCGCACGCCGACGCGCGGGCGGTGGCCCCCACGGTGCAGTCCCTGCTCTCGGACCGCTCGCGCTGGCCCGAGGGCCTGCGCCAGGCCGAGCGCGCCGGGCTGGGAATCCCCCAGCCGGCGGTGAACGCCGAGGCGATCAGCAATCGACTGCTCATCAGCGCCCCCGCGCTGCTGATGCCCGTGGCGACGGACCTCGTGGCCGCCCTCGACCAGCCCGGTGGGCGGGCCCCGGTCGACGTCCGGGTGTTCAAGCTCGAGAAGGGCGAGGCGGCGGGGATCGCCACCGCGATCAAGACGGCCCTCGCGGCCGGCGTGGAGCCCGGCGAGGCGCAGCCCGTGGTCACGCCCGAGCCGGCCAGCAACACCGTCGTCGTGGCAGCCTCCCCCGCGCGCCTCGAGCAGGCCGCCCGGCTCGTCGAGTCGATGGATCAGAAGATCGAGCCCGGCGGCATGGGGGTGCGCACCCTCTACCTGAGGTTCGCCCGCGCCGAGTCCGTCGCCCCCGTGCTCGAGAGCGTTCTCCGGCGCGAGACGATGCGGGACTTCGTCATGACCCTCCCGATCTGGGCGCGCGGGGACTACGCGCAGGAGCTCTCCCAGGGCGGCGGCGAGGTCCGCATCGCCGCCGAGCGTCGCCTCAACGCCGTCGTCGTCAGCGCCCCGACGCCCGTGCTCGATCTGGCCGAGCAGATCGTCGCCGAGCTCGACGCCGACCCGGCCAACCGCTCCGGCCAGCCGTCCCGCTCCGTGCGCGTGGTCACGCTCACCAGCGCCGACGCCGCGGAGATGTCCGCCAACCTGGCCGAGCTCTTCAAGGACGACCAGTCCGGCCAGGAGCCGCCCACCATCCGCGTGGACAAGCCCAGCAACTCGCTCATCGTGCGCGCCTCGGACGCCCAGATGGCCTCCATCGAGGACCTGGTCCGCCGCCTCGACGCCGCCACGCTCACGACCAGCCGCCAGATGCGGCTCATC
>CAYWOF010000214.1:0-6347 GCA_964459825.1 uncultured Phycisphaeraceae bacterium
GTGCCGCGGCTCTTCGACCAGGTCTATCTGCGCAAGCCCCCGGGGGTCTCCTGGGCGGTCGCCGCCTCGAGCTCGCTCCTGGGCGACACCGAGCTCGGCGCCCGCGCCCCCAGCGCCCTCGCCATCACCACGCTCGCCCTCGGCGCCCTCGCCCTGGCGCGACGCTGGTACGGCCCTGGGCGCGGCCTCGCGGGCGCCCTCGCCATGGCCCTCCTGCCGCTCCTCTGGGAGCCGGGGCGCAGCGCCGAGATCGAGGCCATCCACACCGCCGCGGTGGCCCTGGCCTGCCTCCTCGTGCTGGACATCCTCGTCCACACGCGTGGGGGGACACCCCGGCCGCGCTCGCCTCAAGCCCGCGCCATCGCGCTCGCCCTCGCTCTGGGCGCGACCGTCACCATCGCCGGCCTCGCCAAGGGCCCGGCGGGGCTCCCCTGCCTTGGCGCGGCCATCGCCGCCGCCTGCCTGGTCCGCCGATCGGCCCGCGCGGCCCTGGCTCCGGCGCTCTGGATCGGCCTCACGCTCGGCGCGCTGGCCCTGGGCCTTCTCGCTTGGCTCGTTCTCGGCGCCATCGCCCGAACCGGCGAGGCCGTGGTCACCCAGGGGCCCGGGGAGTTCCTCTGGACCCTGCGAAAGCTGACCTCCGCCCGCTTCCTCGATGTGCTCGCCACGCCCATCCTCGCGCTCGGCTCCGGCCTGCCCGCGGTGCTCGCGATTCCCTTCGCCCTCGCCCCGCGCCCGGCCGGCGACCCTGGCGCCGATGCCTCTTCCGGCCACGCCCGCGCCCTCGCGCGGACCATCCTCCTCGCGCTCGCCGCGTACACCCTTCTGGGTGTGGACAACCCGCGCTACACCATGCCCGCCCTCGCCCTCGCGCCCATGCTCGTGCCACCCCTCCTGGGGAGCGCACGCGGGCGCGGAGACGGGCGCGGCCGGCTGGCTCGCGCCCTTCTCCTCGGCGACGGGCGTGCGTGGCTCGTTCTCCTCGTCATCGGCGCCGGCGCGTGGATCGGCGTGTTCGAGCCGCGCCGACGCGAGAAGTCCGGGCGCGAGCCGGGCATCGCCCTCGGCGCTTCTCTCCCGGACAGCGCCGCCGTCTGGGCCGATGGCCTGATCGAGGCGCGGCCCGAGGTGCTCTGGTACGCGACCCGCGAGGCCCAGCGCGCGGGACGCACGATCCACGTCGGCTGGCGTCCGGGCATGGCCCGCGAGGGGTGGCTCCCGGCCCCCGGCTCGTTCCTCATTCTCCGCGACGACTCGCGCGACCGCGAGCTGACGCGCTACGCCGAGGGCGGCCTCGGTGCCCGGCTCGAGCCCATCGGGCGGGGTGCCGTCCACCACTACGACTTCCACATCCTGCGCGTGCGCGAGCCGTGAAGAAGCCTCGCGCGCACCGCGCCGCCGGCCCGGCGGGGTCTACGGCTTGTCCGCGGGCGGGGGCGGCGGCGCTTCGCCCGCCGGGTTCTGGGGCGCGTGCTCCTTGCTGCGCTGCGTGGCCTTGATCACCTCCGCGGCGGGCAGGACGGGACCGCTGGCGATGCCGAAGTCGGCGAACATCCCCGTGGAGTCGGCCTCCTGGTCCTCCGGTTCCGGGCTCTGGTTGATCGAGACGCCCACGACCTTGCCGGACGCCGTGAAGATCGGCAGGCCCAGCCCGCCGTAGAGCCCCGTGGGCATGTACAGTCGGCGCGGGCGGGTGGTCGTCCCGCCGAGGCGCCCCTCCGCGACGAGCAGAGCCCGGTCGTAGAACTTGCCCATCCGGTTGACCTCGTAGAGCCGCTGCCCGATGACCGGCTCGACGGAGTCGGCCATGTCCACGAACGCGTAGGGCTTCTCGGGGGGCGTCTCGATCTGGATCCACGCCAGGTCGAGGTCGCTGTCGCGCGCCAGGACCCTGGCCTTCGCGCCCTCCTCGTCATCGCCGACGAGCACCTTCACGTCCGTGGGCGTGGCCGAGACCTCGCCCCCCAGCCGGCCCATCATGGTGTAGTACCCGCCCATCTCCATGTTCGAGGCCAGTACCAGCCCAGTCGGCTCGATCATCACCCCCGTCAGCTCCATCTCCTCGTCGTGTTCCTCCCCCTGGAACTGCACCTTCAGGACCATCTTGACCGTCACCAGCGCGGGGCCGAACCTGGCGATGAACTCCGGGTAGATGCGCTCGGCCTCATCCGCGCCCGGCTGCGCGCCGGCGGCCAGGCCGGCCGACCCGACGGTCGAGCCCGCGAGGGCGATCAGGGCCAGAACGCCGGCGGCCAGGAGCGATCGCGATGGACGGGGCGGCATGGGAATCTCCGGGGCTGGGGGTGGGGGTTTGGATGATCGGGAAGGGCGTTTCACGACCCGGTCTTCTCGACCTCGGGCTTCCAGTCGGGCTCGATGAACTTGAAGTGGGTGCGCACGCCGCGGAGGACGACGAAGACGACCTTCCTGGGCTGGAGCCTGGTGACCTCCTCCATGGCGGCCTTGTAGGCGTCGAGGTCGGTGATGTCGCGCTCGCCGATGCGCTGGATCAGGTCGCCGGGGTGGATGCCGCCGAGCGAGGCCCACCCGCCCTCCTCGGCCTGCTCGACGACCACGCCCTTGACCGACTCGTCCCACTGGTTCTCATCGCGGTCGAAGAAGGTCATCTCGCGGACGACGAGCTCGAAGTCCGTGTTGCGGATGCGCCGCGCCTCCTCGTTGGTGGTGCGCGAGCGCTCGAGCGTGATGGGCACGTCGATCGTCGCTCCGGCGCGCAGCACCCGGAGCGTGGCCGGATCGTCGATCGAGAGGCGCCGGACCGCCCGCGCGAAGAGGCCCGCCTCCTGCGCGCCGCGCGGGGCCAGCTCCTCGTCGTTGAGGGCCAGGATGACGTCGCCGACCTTGAGCCCGGCCTCGGCGGCGCGCGTGCGCGAGTAGACGCGGGTCACGCGGAAGCCCCGCTGGTCGGGGTGGCCGAGCTTCTCGGCGAGGTTCTTGATGATCGGCTGCGTGTCCACGCCGATCCACGCCTTGGGCAGCTCGCGCGGGGGCTCGGGCCGCTCCTCGGGCCTGGGCTTGAGGAGCGTCACGTAGCTCTTCCCCTGGCGCTCGTACTCGATGAGGAGGTGCTCGGGCGCCGGGCTGGCGGCCTTGTCGCCCTGGGCCAGCCGGTCGGTGACGTCGTCGTAGATCGCCACGATCGCGGGCAGGTCGTTCGTGGGCTTGCCGTCGACGGTGCGCACGATGTCGCCCCACTGCAGGTCCGGCTCGGCCAGCGCGGCGGGGCTGCCCGAGCGCACCGAGCTGATCAGCACCCCCTCGGTCGAGCGCAGGCGCCGGCGCTGCGCGATCAGCGGCGTGATGGCCTGGGCCGTCACGCCCCACGTGCGCAGGGCGGCCTCGTCCCCCTTGTCCTTGAGCAGCTTGCGCGTCGTGATCGTGGCGCTCTGCGCCTGGCCCGACCGCTCGAAGGCCACGGCCACCTCGGCGCCCACCGGCAGGTCGCCGAACCGCTTGAGGAGCGGCGGCACCTCCTCGACGAAGCGGACCGTCACGGGCTGGCCCGCGATCCCGGTCAGCACATCGCCCGCGCGCAGCCCCGCGGCGTGGGCGGGGCCGTCGGCATCGACCGAGTCGATGAGCACCCCGTGGGTCAGGCCCGTGTCCTCGATGTGCTTGACGCCCAGCCCGACCCACGAACGCGCGACCTCTCCCCGCGCGAGGATGGCCCCCACCACCTCGCGCGCCAGGTTGCTGGGCGTGGCGAAGCTCATCCCCGCCCCGCCCCGCGTGTTGATGCCGATGACCTCGCCCGAGAGGCTCACGAGCGGCCCGCCGCTGTTGCCCGGGTTGATGAGCGCATCGTGCTGGATCCAGTTGGTGAACATGCCCGTCCGCTGGTCGAAGTCCAGGAGCATCTCGTCGACGTCGCCCTCGTCGGACGCGAACACGCGCTCGTTGTTGGACACGATGCCGAGGGTGACCGAGCGCGACAGCGCGAAGGGCGAGCCCATGGCCAGCACGTAGTCGCCCACGGCCAGCGTCGACGAGTCGCCGAGGGAGGCGTGGGGCGGCGTGGCCGGTGGAGGCGGCGGCCCGCCGGGCGGGAGGGCCGGATCCAGGGCCGCGAGGGCCACCAGGTCGAGCCTGAGCACCGCCAGGTCCGTGAGCGGGTCCTCCCCGATGAGCCGGGCGGGGACGCGGCGCTTGTCGGCGAGCGTGCACCAGAACTTGACGCCATCGGCGGTGACGTGGGCGTTGGTCAGGACGTGGCCCTCCGGCGAGATGATGGTGCCGGAGCCGGTGGAGCGCCCCTTGACCTCCTTGCCGCCCCAGAAGTCGGCGGAGAGCACGTCGACGTGGACCAGGGCCGGGAAGACGCGGTCGCGCGCGGAGGCGATGGAGGCGCGGAGGTCGTCGGCAGAGGCGGGATGACCCGTGCGGCAGCCCGCCAGGAGGGCCAGCGACACCAGGAGCATGGCGGGAGGGGCGAGGAGCGGGAATCTCATGCGACCGATCTCCCGGAGGTGCGGGGCCAGGCTACAGGATATCGATCGGCGCGAAGGGCGGCGACACGGGCGGGCGGCCACGCGAGCGCATCGGTTCGCCGATCCCCGAGCATCGCGGGGCGGTCAGCCGAGGATGAACACCTCCACCAGCTTGTCCCCGATGCCGACGAGCGCCGCCCCCGCGATGATCCCCGCGCAGATCGGCTCGCGCGAGAGCACCCAGAGCGTGTGGCCGGTCGTCTCGGCGCGCTTCTCGTATCGCTTGTGGAGGGCTCCGAAGGCGAGAGCGCCGAGCCACATGGCGAGGGTGGCCGCGGGCGGGAGCACCACCCCCAGGCCGATGCTCACGGGCGAGAGCGGGAACTTCCCCTTCGTCCGCATGCGCAGGACCTCGGCAGCGATGGCCACGACCGCGGCCAGGATGAGCGAGATCTGGATGGAGGGGGAGAGCCCCTTGAACCCGGACTCGATGATGTCCGCGACGCCCTTCCACTGGATCGCCCCGGGGAAGGAGAACTGGTCGGTGGCCATGATGTCCTGCACCGTGGCGCCGGCGGGGGCCTTGTCGCGGTTGAGGAAGAGCAGGTAGAACAGGGGCGTGCTCGCCAGGCCGCCCGCGACGATGCCGATGCAGTGCCCGATCGCCTGCTGGCGCGGCTTGGCCCCGAGCATGTAGCCGGGCTTGATGTCGGAGAGCAGGTTGGCGGCGTTGCTGGCGACCTCGGCGGTGATGCCCGCCGGGATGAGGTTGGCCGCCGGGTTGGAGCGGTCGATCACGCCGAAGCTGAACTGCGAGATCTTGGAGAGCGCCCCCGTGGGGGTCCACGAGGTGAGGGCCATCGAGTTCGTGCAGATGAGCGAGAGCGCGAAGACCAGGGGGAGGCAGAGCAGGGCGATCCACCACGGGGCGCCGAACCAGGCGTGGGCCATCCAGGCGGTGATCACGGCGAGGATGGGGAGGCCGGTGAACGAGATCCACAGGGGCAGCTCGATGTGCCCGAGCACGCCCGGGCCTTTGCGCTTGCCGAACAGCCCCTTGAACGCGCCGAGCAGCATCTGCGGCTTGGCGAAGAGCGCCACCAGCGACCCGACGACCATGATCCCCACCCCCCACCAGATGGACCACTGGTTGACGATCTCCACGCGGCTGTGCACGGGCACGCCGGCGGCGTTGGGCTTGCCGACGATCTCGCCGCGGTTGATCATCCAGGGCGCCAGGATGCAGAAGTTGAGCACCATGCCGATCATGATGTTCGTGGTGATCCGCGTGCCGATGAGGCCGCCGGTGCCGAGCATGGCCAGGTCGAGGGTGGGCGTCAGGCCGAGCTGGCGCAGGTCCACGCCGCCGATGTTGGGCATCCACCACTGGTTCTTCTCGGCGAGGCGGTAGTACCAGGCGTCGATGCGCTCGTTGAACCAGAAGTAGCTCTGCCGGCCCAGAAGCCGGAGCCAGATGAGCTTCATGTAGGCCTCGCCCGCGCACACCTGGATGAAGCCGGTGACGAGGCCGGCGATGAGCAGCGCCTTGGCCTGCAGGAGGCCGACGCTGCTCTTGCTGGTGTAGAGCGTGTCGAGGACGACGCCGCAGGCTCGCCCCTCGGGGAAGGGCTGCTGCTCATCGTTGATGAAGCGGCGTTTCATCGGGAAGGCCACGAGGACGCCCATGACCGAGAGCACCAGGTTCCACAGGAAGACCTGCCACCCGGGGATGACGGTGTTGGTCTTCCACATGTACGCGGCGAGGCTGGAGACGAGGGGAACCGTCATGTAGCCGGCCGCGGTGGCGATCGACTGCATGCAGTTGTTCTCCAGGATGGACATGTCCTTGGCGCCGAGGCGCGACAGGACCTTGAACATCCCGAAGGCGAGGATCACGGA
>CAYWOF010000215.1:0-6345 GCA_964459825.1 uncultured Phycisphaeraceae bacterium
CGTCGATGACGTCCTTGATGGTGCCGTTCACCGAACCGAGGGCGACGACGATGGTCTTGGCGTCCTCGGCGCGATAGGTGCGCATCAGGCCGCCCGATTCGCGCCCAAACACCTCCCTGAACTCGGCCGAGAGCTGCGGGATCAGCTCGAGGGCGCGCATCTGCTTGTGGTGGGCGAGGTAGCGCACCTCCATGAAGGCCTCGGGGCCGACCATGGCGCCGATGGTGACCGGCTCGCCGGGGTCGAGGACCTGGCGCGGCTCGTAGGGCGGCAGGTAGGCGTCCACCTGCTCCTGCGACGGCACGTCGAGGCGCTCGTAGGCGTGCGTGAGGATGAACCCGTCCACGCACACCATCACGGGCAGGGAGATCGCCTCGGCCAGGCGGAACGCCTGGATGTGCAGATCCATCGCCTCCTGGTTGGTCTCGGCGTAGAGCTGGAGCCACCCGGCGTCGCGCAGGGCCATGCTGTCGGTGTGGTCGTTCCAGATGTTGATGGGGGCGCCGATGGCGCGGTTGCCCACCGTCATCACCACGGGCAGGCCGAGGCCGGAGGCGTTGTAGACCGCCTCGGCCATGAAGAGCAGCCCCTGGCTGGAGGTGGCGGTGTAGGCGCGGGCCCCCGTGGCGGAGGCGCCGATCGCGACGGACATGGCCGCGAACTCGCTCTCGACGTTGATGAACTCGCACGGGCGGAGCCGTCCGTTCTTCACGAGGAGGCTCAGCCCCTCGACGATGTGCGTCTGGGGCGTGATGGGGTAGGCGCAGATGACCTCCGGGCGGCAGAGGGCGATGGTCTCGGCGATGCCCTGCGATCCCTCAGCCTGCTTGAGCATGGTGCTCGGCTCCTTGGCGCGCCTGCGCCCCCTCCACCAGCGCGAACGCTGCGCGGGCCGCCTCGACGTTGGCCTGCCCCACGGGCCCCCGGAACTTCCCGAGGATGGCCGCCTCCACCGACTCGAGCTTAAAGCGCCGGGTCAGGGCGGCGAAGCCCCCGAGCAGCACCGCGTTGGGGACCGGGCGGCGCACGTGCCTGAGCGCCAGGTCCGTCGCGGGGATGGTGCGCACGTGCCCGGGCGGGAGCGAACCGAGGTGGTCGCCGATGCCCAGGTCGTCGAGCTCGCGGGTGGAGTTGATCAGAACCCAGCCATCGGGCTTGAGGCCCTCGAAGACGCCGACCTGGTGGAGGAGGGTGGGGTCCTGGATGATCAGGGCGTCCGGATCGGTGACCGGCTCGCGCAGGCGGATCTCCCGGTCGTCGATGCGGCAGAACGCCATCACCGGCGCCCCCATCCGCTCGGAGCCGAAGCTGGGAAACGCCTGGGCGTGGCGCCCCTCGAGGAACGCGGCGACGGAGAGCAGCTCCGCACCGGTCACGACCCCCTGCCCGCCGCGTCCGTGGATCCGAACCTGGAACATCGGGCTCTCTCCGATCGCGTCGGACAAGTCTACCCGAGCCCCGGCGCCCGGCGCGCGCCGGAACAGGGAAGTTTCCCGCTTGACGGCCGCGGGATCGTTGCCCTGCCGGGCGGCGATCGGGGAGCTTGGCGGGCCGGGGAGGCTGCCACGGCACCGCGCTTGCGGCCGGCCCGGTCGGGCGTCCGATACAGGGGGAACGTGTGCGGGATCCTCGGCATTGCGACGACGATCCACCAGCGCCCGAGCGTGGATCACGCGGTCGTGGCTCGGATGCGCGACCGCCTGACCCGGCGCGGCCCGGATGACGCGGGGCTGGTCGATCGACGGAACGTGGTGCTGGCCCACCGGCGCCTGGCGGTGATCGACCCATCGCCCGCGGGGCGCCAGCCGATGGTGAGCCCGGATGGACGGCTGGCGCTGGTCTACAACGGGGAGCTCTACAACGACGCCGATCTGCGGCGCGACCTGCGGGCGTGCGGCGTGATTCTACGATCCGGGAGCGACGCCGAGACGCTCCTCATGGCCCTGGCCCACTGGGGGGAGGGGGCGATCCCGCGCCTTCGGGGCATGTACGCCTTCGCGCTCCACGATGCGCGTGAGCACACGGTCCTGCTGGCGCGCGACCCGCTGGGGATCAAGCCGCTGTACTGGTGGCTGGGCGAGCCGGGCGGCGCCGCGGCCTCGGGCCGGCGCGAGCTGGTTTTCGCCAGCGAGATCCCCGCGATCCTCGAGCATCCGGGCGTGCGAGCCCGCCCGGACCTGGCGGCGGTCAGCGCCTACCTGACGACGATCCGGACGACGCTCGGGGAACGGACCCTCTACGAGGGGGTGCGGATCGTCGAGCCCGGCCGGGTCCTCCGGTTCGAGTTGGCGGGTCGAGAGATCACCCGCACGGATCCCACGCCCGAGCCCTCGCACGCCCGGGACGAGGATGGCGCTGGCTCGCCGGATGTGGATGAGGTTCGGGTGTCCGTCGAGGAGTCGGTCCGCCAGCACCTGCGCTCGGACGTGCCGATCTGCTGCCTGCTCAGCGGCGGGCTGGACAGCTCGATCATCGCGACGATCGCCCGGCGCGAGCTGGGCGAGCTGCACACGTACTGCTCGGGAGCGGTGGGAGAGGTGGAGGAGTCTTCCTCCGGCACGGATACGAGCGACTTCGGATTCGCCCGGCGCATGGCGGACCGCCTCGGCACCCGCCACGTCGAGGCGCCGGTCACCCGGACCATGTTCGCCGAGCGCTGGGCGGCGATGGTCGAGGCGCTCGGCGTGCCGTTGAGCACTCCCAACGAGGTGGCGATCAACGAGGTGGCTCGGGCGATGCGGGCCGACGGGAGGGTCGTGACCCTCAGCGGCGAGGGGGCCGACGAGCTCTTCGCGGGGTACGAGGCCCCGATGCTCGAGGCGATGCGGTTCGAGGCCGCTCGATGCGAGCCCCGCGCGCCGGCGCCGGGCGGCGCCTCGCCGGACAGGACTCGTAGCGCGGGCTCCCTCGCGCTCCTTGATGCGCCCGCGGCCGCGGACGCTCCGGCGCCAGACCACGGCGGCCGTGGCCGGTTTCAGCTCGAGTCCAACGCCTGGATTCCGCCCCACCTCAAGGCTCGGACCCTCCAGCCGGACCTGTGGCGAGCGCTCGAGGGCGATGCAGAGCTGGTCGAGTTCTACGGGAGGCGATTCGAGATGCTGGCGGGCACCGGACGCCGCGCGGAACCGCTCCAGGCGCACCTGCGGTTCCACCGCTCGATCAACCTGACGGGGCTGCTCCAGCGCCTGGACACGGCGACGATGCTCGAGGGAGTGGAGGGGCGAACGCCGCTGGCGGATGCTCGCGTGGCCGCGGTGGCCGACGCGCTCCCGATGGCGCGGAAGTTCACGGTGGCTTCCGCGGTGGCGACGCCCGGCCAAGGCCCGTGCCTCACCAAGATCGCCCTGCGGGAGGCGTTCGCCGCGGAGCTTCCACCGGAGGTCCTGTCCCGGCCCAAGGCGAGCTTTCCCCTGCCGTTCCAGGCGTGGGTGGCCGACTCGGTCCCGGCGCTCCGCGAGTCGGCGTTCCTCCGCACCGTGTTCACGCCTCGCGCGATCGAGATGGTCGCGTCCCGTCCGACGGAGCTGTGGAACCTGGCGTGGCCGATGGTAAACCTGGCCCTGTGGGGGCGGCGGTGGGGGTGATGGAGTCGGGCCGACCCAACGCGACCGGCCGTCCCGGATCGGGCGATTCCGTGCCGCACTCCGGGCACCGGACCATCCCGTGTTCGGCCGGCAGGCCCTCGAGCGAGTACCGGCACCGCGGGCACCGCTCGAGGAGCAGGGGCGGCATCTCGCCCGGATCGGGCACGTCCGCCCCGCACTCCGGGCAAACCAGGATGCCCATCTGCGGCTTGAGGTCAATGAACGGGTAGTCGCAATGGCCGCACCGGTCCGTCCGGAGGCGTTCCGAGACCGCGGCATGGACTGCGCACTTGTACGCCCAGATTCCGGTACCGAACCCCGCGATGGCTCCGATCGCTATGGGAACGAGGAACAGGGACTCGTGCACAGGCACCGCGGGCGGGCCGAGGAGGCCCGTTGAGCGGACGGCGCTGAGAAGGGCGAACAACCCTCCGGCCACACCGACGAGCGCCAGCACCCCAGCCAGGACCGCTCCGACGCGTGCCGCCGCGAGGCGCCCACGGCTCCAATCGAGCGCCTCGAGGTAGTAGCGCCTCCCCACGCGATGGGAAAACCCGCGAAGAGCCGGGAACTCGCGGTGGGGCTCGCCGTGCCAGAAGACGATGGGGCCGATGCGGTAGCTCTTGTCGGAGCGGGACTCGGTGGCCTGCTCCGGCATCAGCGTGAGCGGATTCCAGGGATTGAGCCGGGCACAGCGAGCGCAGACGAGTCCGCTGCGCCGGTAGCCGGCATCGGCCAGCGACGCCGCGCAGTGCTCGCAGACCCGGACCGCACCAAGCCGGCGCGCGCCGAGGCGGCGCCGCACCGAGTCGGCTGCCACCCATCCGAGGCCCGCGGCGAAGACGGGCAGCGGGCCGAGCCAGTTCAGTGCGGCTCGCCAGCTCTCACCCAGAACCGGGACACCCACGGTGTAGACGACGGCGGTCCCCAGGAAGAGCAGCGGACCCAGCATCTGCGCCGCCATCTCCCAACGGCCGGGCGGCGGCTCATGGGGGCACGATCGAGGCCCCGCGGACCGGAGCCGCCGCCCCCACGAGGCGAGCGTCTTCATGACCCCGCGCATGACGCCACTCTACCCAAACGGGCGCCTGGTCCACACCGAATCCAGGATGACCTGTCACCCGGCCGCGTGCGGCTCGGCGCCGGGCGAGGCCTGCTGGCCCACCGCGGGCGATCGGCTCACGCGAACATCCTCCGCACCAGGCGTCAGCGGTGGGGGCGCGCCGACCTTGTCGCGGTCGGGCAGGCGCGTCGAGCGGGTCGACTCGGCCTCGACCTCCTCCTCGATCCCCTTGAGCCCCTTGCGGAACTCGACGATCCCCTTGCCCAGGCTCTTGCCGACCTCGGGCAGGCGCCGCCCGAAGATCAGGAGGCCGATGATCAGGATGACGATCAGCTCGGGCGTGCCGATGGGCCCGATGATGCCGGCGAGCGTGTGCATGGAGGCTCCGGGGGGGAGGTCAGGTTCCGCGGGGAATCCAAGCGGGCTCGGGGGAGGGAGTCAATGCCCGACGCCCAAACCAGCGCCCGCGGGTGTTATTCCCGCGTTCCGCTCCGCGGCCTCCACCACGTTCAGCAGGAGCATGGCCACCGTCATCGGCCCCACGCCACCCGGCACCGGGCTCAGCCAGCCGGCGACCTCGCGGACCTCGTCGAAAGCCACATCGCCCACGGTCCGGCTCTTGCCGTCCGGGCCCTTCACGCGATTGACGCCGACATCGATCACGACGCCCCCGGGCTTGACCCAGTCGCGCCGGACCAGCCCCGGCACCCCCGCCGCGGCCACCAGCACATCGGCCGATCGGGCCAGGTCTTCGATGCCGGTGGACCACTTGTTGCAGGAGACCACGGTGGCCTCCTGGCGCATCAGGAGGACGGCGATGGGCTTGCCCACGACGTCCCCGGCCCCGATGACCACGGCCCGGCGCCCGCGAAGGCCCCCTGTCCTCCCGGCTGCCCCCGCGCCCCCGCCCCCGACCGAGCCACCGGCGCCATCCGCCGACCGCGCCCACACGCCCGTGCTCTCGATCATCTTGAGCACCGCGAGGGCGGTGCAGGGGACGAGCGATGACTGGCCGTACACCACGTTCCCGATGTTGGCCGGGTTGACGCCCTCGACATCCTTCTCGGGCGCGATGAGACGCTGGATGCGGTGCGGATCCACCCCCTCCGGCAGGGGCAGGTGGACCATGATCGCGGCGACCTCCTCCTTGGAGTTCAGGAGGAGCACACGCCCGGCGATGTCGTCGTACCCGCTGCCGGCGGCCAACTCGTGGAGGCGGTACTCGATGCCGAGTTGGGCGCAGGTCCGGCCCTGGTTCTGGGCGTAGACCAGGGACGCGTTGTCGCCCGAGTCCACGAGCACGGCGTCCAATCGGACGGCACCCGCCCGGTCCTTCACCGCGGCCACCCGCCGGCCGATCCGGGCCCGGTGCTCGGCGGCCAGGGCGTTGCCATCGATGAGGTGTGCGGGCATCAGCGGATCGTATCGGGCTCGGGATCGAGGCGCCCCGCGACGTGCCAGGTTGCCCGGATTCCCCAGTCTGCCGAGTTTCGCTCCCCGAGGCGGCAGTTGACGAACGAATGGCGGCAACCAGGAGTGGCGAGATCGGCGTTGACAACCCACTTCGCTCCCGGTATAAAGGCACTCGCGTCGTCCGGATTGACGGCGGGGCGCGCGGCCATGGCCGCCTTCGGAGGAGAGAACATGCGACTGATCACATTGGCGGGTGTGGTCGTTTTGGCGGCCACGGCATCGGCT
>CAYWOF010000216.1:0-5853 GCA_964459825.1 uncultured Phycisphaeraceae bacterium
TGGAACACGGCGGCGAACTGGACCCCCGCGACCGTTCCGAACGCCGGAACCCACCAAGCCGTTCTGGGCCTGAGCAACCCGTACACGGTCACCCTGAACATCAGCCCCTCGATCGCCAACCTATCGATCTCGAACACGCAGGCGATCCTGGAACTGACCGCGGGCCAGACGCTGACGCTCAAGGACGCCTCGCTCCCGAACCAGAGCCTGATCGTCAACAACGGCATCATCAAGATCAACTCGCAGGCGTCGCCCGCCGACGCCGTGCTGGACATCACGGCCAATGGCGCCGTGACGGGCACCGGCGAGATCTGGCTCCGGACCCACACGGAGAACTCGCGGATCCAGTCGTCGAACGGCTCGACGCTCCACAACGGCGCCGGCCACACCCTCCGGGGCGTGGGCCAGATCGCGGCGCCGCTGCTGAACTCGGGGTCGGTCTGGGCGGATGTGGCCGTCTCGGTCAGCAACTCGAACCTGGACCTCAACACAGCCACGAAGACTAACAACGGCACGATCGGCGCCAAGGTCAACTCCTTGCTGCAGATCGGCGGGATCACGGTGGACCAGACGGGCGGCGGTTCCCTGTCGGCCGACGGGGGGACGATCCTGATCTACCCCAACGTCACGCTCATCGGTGGCGCGTTGGCGAGCGCCGGTGCGGGCGTCCTCCAGACCGAGGGCGGGGGGGGCCGCACGTTCTCCGGCGTCACCAACAACGGCGCGTTCGGCCTGGACGGGGGCGACGCCCTCCTCGTGACAGGCCCGGGCCTGACGAACAACGGCACCATCTCCGTGAACTCGCAGGGATCCGCGGCGGACGCGGTTCTCCACTTCGCGGACTCCGGCACGCTGGGCGGCACGGGCGAGGTCCGCCTGCGGACGCACACCGAGAACAGCCGCATCGAGACGGCCGTGAACATGGTCGTCACCCACGGCCCGGACCACACCATCCTCGGCGTGGGCCAGATCACCGCCACCCTCGTCAACGAGGGCGAGATCTGGGCCGACACCTCCGTCTCGGTCTCGAACAGCAACCTCGACATCACCGCCAACCCCAAGACCAACCACAACGTGATCGGCGTCCGCTCAGCGAACGGCCTCCTGCGCCTGAGCCTCGTCGCGATCGACCAGACCGGCGGCGGGATGCTCATGGCCGAGGACGGGACGATTCAGCTCTTCGACGCGACCGGCATCACCGGCGGCTCCCTCGAGGCGATCGCCGGCTCCTTCCAGACCCTGTCGGGCACGACCACCCTCACGGATGTCACCAACAACGCGCCCGTCGGTCTCAACGCCGGCCACGCCCTCGTGGTCGGCGGTGCGGGCCTGACCAACAACGGCATCATCTCCGTCAACTCCCAGGCCTCCGCCGCGGATGCGGTCCTCCACTTCGCGGACTCCGGCACGCTGGGCGGCACCGGCGAGCTGCGCCTGCGCACCCACACCGAGAACAGCCGGGTGGAGACCGCGCCCGGCAAGGTGCTGACCCACGGCCCCAACCACACCATCCTCGGGGTGGGGCAGATCACCGCCGAGCTCGTCAACAACGGCGAGATCTGGGCCGACACCTCTGTCTCCGTGTCCAACTCCAACCTGGACGTAGTGACCAACCCCAAGACCAACAACAGTGTGATCGGCGTGCGCTCCGGCAACGGGCAGCTGCGCCTGGGCGCCGTCGCCATCGATCAGACCGGTGGCGGCCAGCTCATGGCGGAGGCCGGGACCATCGAGCTCCACGATGCGACCTCGATCACCGGTGGCACCCTGAACGCGAACACCGGGACGTTCCAGACAGTCCTGGGCACAACAACCCTGTCGGGAGTGGTCAACAACGCCCCCGTCGGTCTCAACGCCGGCCATACCATCGTCCTCAAGAGCGGCCTGGTGAACAACGGGGTGATCTACGTCAACTCGCAGGGATCCGGGGCGGACGCGGTCCTCCACGTGGACGAGTCGCTCGCGCTCAACGGCACCGGCGAGATCCGCCTCCGGACGCTCACCGAGAACTCCCGCATCCAGACCGCCGCGGGCGCCACGCTCACCCACGGCGCCCAGCACACCATCGCGGGCGTCGGCCAGATCACGGCCAGCCTCGCAAACGCCGGTGAAATCTGGGCCGACCGCACCCTGGGTGTGGCCGGCAACAACCTGGACTTCAACGGCGAGCCCAAGACCAACAACGGCGTGATCGGGGTGCGCGAGGCCGCCTCGGTTCTCCGGTTCGGCACCGTCGCGATCTCGCAGGGCCTCGGCGCCCAGATCCGTGCCGACGCGGGCACGGTCGAGCTCCACAACGGCACGAGCATCCAGGGGGGATCGCTCGAGGCGATCGCCGGCTCCTTCCAGACCGCCAACGGCACCACCACCCTGACCGGCGTGACCAGCAACGCCCCCATCGGTCTCAACGCCGGCCACGTCATCATCGTCGCGGGCGCCGGCCTGACGAACAACAACCTGATCAACCTCAACCCGCAGGGCAGCGGCGCCGACGCCGTGCTGGTCTATCCCGCGAGCGGGTCCCTGAGCGGCACCGGCGAGGTCCGACTCTCCACCGTCGCCGAGAACTCCCGCCTCGAGGCGGGCGCCGGGGCGACCATCACCCAGGAGTCGGGCCACACGGTCTCGGGACGGGGACAGGTCATCGGCCCCTTCGTCAACAGGGGACGGATCGCCCCCGGCACCTCGGTGGACTCGCTCGGCATGCACGGCCCCATCACGCTGGAGGCGTCGAGCGTGCTCGACCTCGAGCTCCAGGCCCCGGGAACCGCCTCCGGCGATCGTCTCATCGGCACCGGCCAGTACACCCTCGGCGGCACGCTCAAGGTGACCCCCATCGGCGGGTTCGTCCCCTCCCCGCCCGCCTCCTGGACGATCATCACCGGCACCTCGGTGACCGGGAAGTTCGCCACGCTGAACACGGCGCCCCTGACCAACCCCGCCTGGCGCTGGCGTGTCATCTACGGCGCCAGCACCGTCACGCTCCACGTCATCTGCGGCCCGGACTGCAACGCCGATGGGGCGCTGAACGTCAACGACTTCATCTGCTTCCAGACCATGTTCGCCCTCGGCGACGCCTACGCCGACTGCGATGGTAACGGAATCCGCAACGTCAACGACTACATCTGCTTCCAGACGAGGTTCGCCCTCGGGTGCTGACTGACTGACTGACTGACTGACTGACCCGTGCCGGGTGAGCGGGACCACGGGGGGGGCCACCGACGGCCCCGGGGGCGCACCGGCAGCGGATCCTCCGAACCCCTTGGCGAACGGGCACTTGACGTTATCGGCGGACGCCGCCGACCCCGGGTCTCACCCTTTTTCCTCCTTTTTTCCCATTCTTCCACCGGATGGGGTTGAACCGGCGACCCCGGAGGGTGTATCTTGTGGAGGTTGGGGGTCGGCTCGTCCATTGGGAGGGCTGAAGGGATAGCCGTTGCGCACCTGATACCAAGAGGATGATTCCATGCGCACACTGTCAAGGGAGTGCAGGGTTCTCGTCGCCACGCTGGCGCTCGTCGCCGGCTCCACCGCCTCCGCCCTCGCGGCGGACGCCGTCTCCAAGATCAACGTCCGTCGCTCGCCGGTCGGTGCCCAGCTCTCGCTCGGCAAGGGCGCCGCGTTCCACACCGCCGATGGCACCGTGTCGAACACTCGCGTGTTCGGCGTTCCGGGCACGCCCACGGTCCTGGCCACCTGGGACCAGCGCTCCGGCGCCGGGGTCACCCACTGGTACGCGATCAGCCTGACGGGCAACGGCTTCGATGCCGTCCGCCAGACGGATTACACGATCCGCCTCCGCTACGCCAGCTTCGACCCGCTCACCCAGGGCGAGCCGGCCATGCCCGAGGCCCTCCAGTCGCCCCAGACCAACGTCTACATCGTCCAGTTCTGGACCATGCCCCTCGAGTCCATGCGCGAGGCCATCGCCGCGCTGGGCGGCTCGGTGGTCCAGTACATGCCCGAGCAGTCGCACATCGTCCGCATGAGCCCGGAGGCCGCGGCCCAGGTCGCCGCCCTCCCCTACGTCCGCTGGGTCGGCAAGAACCACGCCGCGTACAAGCTCGAGGAGCCGGTGCTGGCGATGCTCAACGCCGACGGTCCGGCCAACGCCGGCTCGGTCTACACCATCATGGCCCTCGATCGCGGCCCGGCCGACCAGAACGCCCTCGGGGCCTTCATCCAGCAGCTCGGCGGCCAGGTGCGCGGGACCAATCCCTACGCCTACAACATGCAGGTCGTCCTCAGCCCGGAGCAGCTGCGCCAGGTGATGCAGCGCGACGAGGCTTACTTCATCGAGACCTGGGGCCCCGGCGGCACCGACATGGACATCGCCCGCCAGATCGGCGGCGCCCACAACTACCTCTCCGGCCTGGGCTTCAAGGGCCAGGGCGTGCGCGGCGAGGTCTTCGACACCGAGGTCAGCGCCGCCCACCCTCAGTGGAACGGCCAGGCCCCCCTCTACCACGGGGCCAACGGCAACGCGGGCACCCACGGCTCGTCGTGCTACGGCATCAACTTCGCCACCGGCAACGGCAACGCCCAGGCCACGGGCATGTGCCCCGAGCGCGAGCAGGGCATCTTCGCCTTCTACGCCAACTGGTCCCCCTTCGGCGGCCAGCCCCGGCACCTGCTGACGCAGCAGTCCGTGGACCCGGCCCAGCCGTACAAGTCCTCCTACCAGACCTCCAGCGTCGGCAGTCCGCAGATCACGACGTACTCCGCGGTCTCCGCCGAGACCGATGACTACCTCTTCCTCTACGACTACCTCTCCTGCCAGTCCCAGTCCAACACGGGCAACCAGACCTCCCGCCCGCAGGCCTGGGCCAAGAACATCGTCTCCGTCGGGGCCCTCGACCACATGGACACGCTGTCGCGCGCCGACGACAACCAGTCGGGCGCCAGCTTCGGCCCGGCCTCGGACGGGCGCATCAAGCCCGACCTGCTCCACTTCTACGACAGCATCTTCACCACTACCGCGGGCTCCGGGTACACCCAGTTCGGCGGCACCTCGGGCGCCACGCCCATCACCGCGGGCCACTTCGGCCTCCTCTTCCAGATGGTCCACCAGGGCGTCATCCCCGGCCTCGATCCCGGCTCCACGGTCTTTGCCAGCCGGCCCAAGATGGTGACGGCCAAGGCCCTGATGATGAACAACGCCTACCAGTACAACTGGCTGGCCGGCGGCGCGGGCGCCGGGCTGACCCGCGCCCGCCAGGGCTGGGGCATGGCCGACGTTCGGCGCATCTACGACATGCGCAACAAGACCGTCGTCCACAACGAGGACTACGCCCTCGCCCCGCTCGAGACCAAGACCTACAACATCGTCGTCAGCGCGGGCGAGCCCGAGCTGCGCATCACCATGGCCTACGTCGATCCCCAGGGCAACCCGGCCAACCAGAGCCAGCACCGGGTCAACGACCTGACCCTCCGCGTCGTCTCCCCCGCCGACGCCGTCTACTACGGCAACAGCGGCGCGACGGCCGGCCTCTACACCACCGCCGGCGGCGTCGCCAACGTCAAGGACACCGTCGAGATGGTCTACGTCCAGAATCCCACGCCGGGAACCTGGACCGTCGAGGTCCGCGGCGACGCCATCATCCAGGACTCCCGCCCCGAGACCCCGGGCCTGAACGCCGACTACGCCCTCGTCGTCACCGGCGGCCTCGAGGCCGGCGGGTGCTACCCCGACTGCGACGGCAACGGCACCCTCAACGTCCAGGACTACGTCTGCTTCCAGACCAGGTTCGCCACCAGCGCCCCCTACGCCGACTGCGATGGCAACGGCCAGTTCAACGTCCAGGACTACGTCTGCTTCCAGACCAAGTTCGCCCTCGGGTGCTGAACCCGACG
>CAYWOF010000216.1:5863-6336 GCA_964459825.1 uncultured Phycisphaeraceae bacterium
CCCGATAAACGAGGGCCGCCCCGAACCCCGGGGCGGCCCTTTTCCTTGTGCCGGACTACAGCGCGATGGGGTCGAACACCACCCGCGAATCCTCGACGCGCGCCAGGTACGCGTCGACCGCGAGGCGCATCTCGCGCACCCGCACCGTCGCCGCCGCCCGGCGCAGGTCGGCCTCCTGCCGGGCCCGCAGCTCCAGCTCGTGCACCCCGAGCCGGTGCGTGTAGTACGCGCACCCCTCGTGGGCCACCAGCACCACGCGCTCGATGCGGTGGACCTCGATCAGGAAGTCCAGGTGCTTGAGCGAGGCCTCCTCCTCCTGGTACGCCGCGAAGTGGCCCGCCAGGCACGCGCCCCCGCCGGGGACCGCCAGCCGGTCGTACCGGGGCAGGCGCAGGGCCTGGTGCAGGAATTCGTCGAAGGCCTCCCCGAAGCGCCCGTCGGAGCAGTACACCGCCGCCGCGCGGATCCGCTCA
>CAYWOF010000217.1:0-6323 GCA_964459825.1 uncultured Phycisphaeraceae bacterium
CCCGCTTGAGCCCCGGGAGCACGGCCGGCGGGCGCTGCGAACAGGCGGGCGGTGGCCCGGGTACACTCCGCCGCGGCGTCGGCGCCGGGGGCGGGCGACGCCGCACCGGAACCCGAGCATGACCACCCCCAGCCGGTCTCCTCAGCCCTTCGTCCAGACGCGCCTGGGCGCGATGATGTTCCTCCAGTTCTTCGTCTGGGGCGCGTGGTACGTCACGGTCGGGAACTACATGGCCCGGGTCGGGATGGCCGACGCCATATTCTGGGCGTACACCGTGGGGCCCATCGCGGCCATCGTGTCCCCCTTCTTCCTGGGCATGGTGGCGGACCGGTTCTTCGCCACCGAGCGGGTCCTTGGGGTGATGCACCTGCTCGGGGGCGCCGCGATGCTCGCGGCGCCGCTGGTCGCGTCGGGTCCGGACCCGTCGGCGCCGCTGTTCGTGGGGCTGCTCGCCGTCCACATGCTGTGCTACATGCCCACGCTGGGCCTGACCAACACGCTCGCGTTCCACAACATGGCCGATCAGGAGAGGCAGTTCCCGCTCATCCGGGTCTTCGGCACCATCGGTTGGATCGTCGCGGGCATGTTCGTCAGCCGCGTGCTCCGCGCCGACGAGAAGGCGCTACCCCTGCAGGTCGCCGGTGCGGCGGGTCTCGTGCTGGGCCTGTTCAGCTTCACCCTGCCGCACACGCCCCCCCCGGCGCGCGGGCGTCCCTTCTCGGTGCGCGACGTGCTGGGGCTCGACGCGCTGGCCCTGCTGCGCTCCCGGGCGTTCGCGGTGTTCCTGGTCTGCTCCATGCTCGTCTGCATCCCGCTCGCCGGGTACTACTCCTACGCCGGCGTGTTCGTGAACCACGCCGGCTTCCACAGCCCCGCCTTCTCCATGAGCTTCGGGCAGGTCTCCGAGGTGTTCTTCATGCTGGTCATGCCCCTGTGCTTCGCGCGCCTGGGCGTGAAGTGGATGCTCGCCGTGGGCATGCTCGCCTGGGTCGTGCGCTACGCGCTCTTCGCCGGCGCCGCCGACGCCGGGGTGGCCTGGATGATCCTCGGCGGGATCCTGCTGCACGGCATCTGCTACGACTTCTTCTTCGTCACCGGCCAGGTGTACGTGGACAAGCGCGCCCCGGCGACGATCCGCGGCCAGGCCCAAGGCCTGCTCGTCCTGGCCACGCAGGGCATCGGCCTGGGCGTGGGCGCGCAGGTGTTCGGCTACCTCGTGAACTCCCGCAAGTCCGCCGACGCCGACGCCCTGGCCGCCCAGGCCGCGGCGCTCCGGGCCCAGCACGCCGCCCTGGTGGAGGCGGCGGGTGGGCCCACGGCCGAGGCGACGGCCAAGTGGGATCAGGCCAGCTCGCTGCTGCTCCAGACGTACGAGTGGGGGACGATCTGGCTGGTCCCGTGCGTCATGGCGCTGGCCATCCTCGTCGTGTTCGTGGCGATGTTCCGGCGTGAGTCCCCGAGCGCGACCCCCGGCCCGGGAGCATCGGCGCCATGACGCTCGAAGCCCGTCCGGTCGCCTCGAGCCTGGAACGGGTCCGCACGGTCGTCCACCGGGCGAGTGCGGATGCCGCCCGCGCCGTGGGCGCGCAGATCGCCGCGCTCATCCGTGAACGGGCCACGCAGGGCCGGCGGGCGGTCCTCGGCCTGGCCACCGGTTCCACCCCCACGGACGTGTACGCCGAGCTCGTGCGCCTCCACCGCACGGAAGGGCTCAGCTTCCGCAACGTGGTCTCGTTCAACCTCGACGAGTACTGGCCCATCGACCCGGAGAGCCTCCAGAGCTACGCCCGCTTCATGCGCGAGCACCTCTTCGAGCACGTGGACATCGACCCGGCCCGGGCCCACGTCCCCGACGGCACCGTCTCGCCCGAGCGCGTCCGGGACGCGTGCGAGGCCTACGAGCGGGCCATCGCCGAGGCCGGGGGCATCGACATCCAGATCCTCGGAATCGGGCGCACGGGGCACATCGGCTTCAACGAGCCGGGCTCGCCGCGCGACAGCCGCACCCGCCTCATCACGCTCGACAAGGTCACGCGGATGGACGCCGCGAGCGATTTCTTCGGGGAGTGGAACGTTCCGCGCAAGGCCATCACCATGGGCGTCGGCACCATCCTCGCGGCGCGGCGCGTGTTCCTCCTGGCGTTCGGGGAGCACAAGGCCGGGATCGTGCAGCGTGCGGTCGAGGGCGACATCACGCCCGCCGTCGCCGCCAGCTTCCTCCAGCAGCACCCCGACGCGACGTTCGTCCTCGATCCGGCCGCCGCCGGTGAGCTGGCGCGCGTCAAGACTCCGTGGCGCCTGGGGCCGATCGCCGAGGTCACCGGCGGCTCGTGGGACCCCTCCCTCACCAAGAGGGCCGCGATCTGGCTGGCTCAGCGGGTCGGCAAGCCGATCCTCAAGCTCACGGACGAGGACTACAACGAGAGCGGGCTCCAGGAGCTCCTCTCGGCCCGCGGCTCGGCCTACGACATCAACATCGAGGTCTTCCGCGCCCTGCAGGCCACCATCACGGGGTGGCCGGGCGGCAAGCCCAGTCGTCGGCGCACCGATGAGTCTCCCGCCCCGCCCCCCTTCCCCAAGCGGATCGTGGTCTTCAGCCCCCACCCCGACGACGACGTGATCTCCATGGGCGGGACGCTCATCCGCCTCTGCCAGCAGGGCCACGAGGTCCACGTCGCGTACCAGACCTCCGGCAACATCGCCGTGTGGGACGAGACCGCCATCCGCCACGCCGACTTCGTCACCGAGTTCTGCCGCGGGTTCGACATCGACGCGGCCGAGACGCTCGCCCAGCACATCGAGGACCGCATCTCCGCGTTCATCGCCCGGAAGGCGCCGGGACAGGTGGACACGCCGGAGCTCCAGCGGATCAAGGGCCTGATCCGACGGACCGAGGCGCGCGCCCCGGCGCGATACAAGGGCGTGGCCCCGGACCGGATCCACTTCCTTGACATGCCCTTCTACGAGACCGGACGCGTCCGCAAGCGCCCCCTGGGCGAGGACGATGTCCGCATCGTGGCCGACCTGCTGGAACGGGTGCGCCCCCACCAGGTCTACTCCGCCGGCGACCTGTCCGATCCGCACGGCACGCACCGGGTCTGCCTGGCGGCCATCACCGGTGCGCTCGGGCGCCTGGGGGATCGTCCCTGGATGCGCGAGTGCGAGGTCTGGCTCTACCGTGGCGCGTGGCAGGAGTGGGAGCCCCACGAGATCGAGATGGCCGTTCCGCTGGCCCCCGACGAGGTCGCCCGCAAGCGGATGGCCATCTTCAAGCACGAGTCGCAGAAGGACCGGGCCCTCTTCCCCGGGCCCAGCGATGTGCGCGAGTTCTGGCAGCGCGCCGAAGAGCGCAACCGGAACACCGCCCGCCTCTACGACAAGCTGGGCCTCGCCGAGTACGAGGCGATCGAGGGGTTCGTGCGCTGGTGTCCGGGCGCGCCCTCCGAGCGACGGGGTCAGGAGCCGTGAGCACGCCCTCGGAGCACGCGGGACCGGCTCGGCGCGGATGCGTCGGCGTCTGCTCCTGGTCGCTGCGCCCCTCCTCCACGCAGGACCTGGTCCGCAAGGTCCGTGACGTGGGCGTGCGCGCCGTGCAACTGGCCCTCGACCCCATCCGCAAGGGGGTGGCGGGCTTCGAGGACGCGGTGCGGACCCTGCGCGATGCCGGAATCGAGGTCCCCTCGGGCATGATGGCCTTCGCCGGCGAGGACTACTCGACGCTCGAGTCGATCCGGCGCACGGGGGGAGTGCGCGATGGCGCACGCTGGCCCGACCACCTGCGGGCGGCCGAGGACAACGCGAGCCTCGCGGCCCAGGCCGGCATCCCCTTGGTGACCTTCCACGCCGGGTTCCTTCCCCACGATCGCAACGATCCCGAGCGGGGCGTGATGCTCGAACGGCTGGGCATGATCGCCGACCGGTTCCTGTCCAGCGGCGTCGCGGTCGCCTTCGAGACCGGGCAGGAGACGGCCGACACGCTCCTCGACCTGCTGGCGGATCTCCACCGGCCCCGCGTGGGGGTGAACTTCGACCCGGCCAACATGATCCTGTATGGCATGGGCGACCCCGTCGAGGCGCTCCGCCGCCTGGCCTCCCGTGTGCTCCAGATCCACATCAAGGACGCGGTGCCCGCCCACACACCGGGGGTGTGGGGGACGGAGGTCACCGTCGGCACCGGCGCGGTGGACTGGCCGGCGTTCCTCGCCATCGTCCGGGAGCGGCTGGCCCACGTGAACCTCATGATCGAGCGCGAGGCGCGGGAGGATCGCGTGGCCGATTGCCGCACCGCCCGCGAGTTCGTCGAGGACCACCTCGGCCCGCAACGGACGGGCGGAGCGAGGCCATGAGCGAGGTACGGGTCGGCGTCATCGGCCTGGGATTCATGGGGCGCACGCACGTGGCCGCGTACGCCGCGGCCGCCCGCGCCGGCCACCCCTGCCGGCTCGTGGCCGTCGCCGATCGCGATCCGGCGCGCCTGGCCGACACGCGCGCGGCCGGGGGCAATCTCACCACCGGCGACCGGGCGGGCCTGCTCTTCGATCCGGCGCTCGTCCGCGCGTACCCCGACGAGGGGGGGCTCCTGGCCGATCCCGCCGTCGATCTGGTCAGCCTCTGCACCCCCACCGAGACCCACACCGACGTCGCCATCGCCGCGCTCCGCGCGGGCAAGCACGTGCTCGTGGAGAAGCCGGTGGCCCTGAACGCGGCGGACATCCGGCGCGTGAGGGATGCGGCGCGCGCCAGCGGACGCCTCTGCATGCCGGGGTTGTGCATGCGCTTCTGGCCCGCGTGGACCTGGCTCAAGCGTGCGGTCGCCGATGCGAGCTTCGGTCCGGTGCGCTCGGCCACGTTCACGCGGCTGGCCACGATCCCGACCTGGTCCGGCGCCTACGCCGACCCGGCCCGGTGCGGCGGCGCCCTCATCGACCTGCACATCCACGATGCCGATTTCGTGCTCTGGTGCTTTGGCCCGCCGCGCGAGGTCGTGAGCACCGGCACGCTCGAGCACATCACGACCATCTATCGCTACGCGCCGGGCCGGGGCCCGGCCCACGTCGCCGCCGAGGGCGGTTGGGACCAGGCCCCGGGCTTCGGGTTTCGCATGCGCTACCTCGTGAACTTCGAACGGGCCACGGCCGAGTTCGATCTCGCACGCGACCCGCAGCTCATGCTCACGCCGCGCGATGGCCCCGAGGCCGGTCGCGCGCAGGGCGTTTCGCTCGAGCCCTTCCTCGGCTACGACGGGGAGATCCGCCACCTGGTCGCGGCCATCGCGGACGGGTCCACGCGTCTCGACGCCACCCTCGACGACGCCGTCGCCGTGGCCGAGCTGCTCGACGCCGAGGGCCGCTCACTTGAGTCGGGCAAGCCCGTCTCGTTCGGGTGACCAGGCCCGCTTCACACCAGCGGCGTCCGGCCCGGCACCGCCACCGGCGGCGTCGGGAGCGACCCGAACTCGTACGCCGACGGGCTGAGGTCCTCCTGGCTGTTGAGGGCCTGCTCCCACGTGACTTCCTTCCCCGTGTACGCGCTCATGCGGCCCATGATCGCCGTGAGCGTGGACTCGGCCACGTTCCGGGCCTCGTTGAGGCGCGAGCCCGAGCCCGTGATGCTCGCGAGCAGGTCCACGTGCTCCTGCACGTAGGGGTTGTTGTTGCCGCCCTGG
The DNA here is from genome assembly GCA_964459825.1 of uncultured Phycisphaeraceae bacterium. Classification (GTDB taxonomy): domain Bacteria; phylum Planctomycetota; class Phycisphaerae; order Phycisphaerales; family UBA1924; genus CAYWOF01. The sequence continues at coordinate 5,666 of CAYWOF010000217.1, forward strand.
AATCGCCACCCCTGCTCGCCCGCGATGGTCCCGGACCCCGGGGACAGGTCGCAGGCCCCGGCCGTGCCCGCGAACGACTCCGAAACCCGGTCCGCGCAACCGGGGATCTGCCGGCACTGGCTCGACACCCGCACCCCGCCCGCGTACTCGTACTCGATGGCGAAGTGGTCGAAGATGTGGCCGTACGCCGGGTCGGTGCGCACCTGGCGTCCGCCCATGCCGTACGCCCGGACCGGGTGACCGCCCAGCACCCAGTTGCACACGTCGAGGTTGTGCACGTGCTGCTCGACGATGTGGTCGCCGGACAGCCAGGTGAAGTAGAGCCAGTTGCGCAGCTGCCACTCCATGTCCGACCAGCTCGGCTGCCGATCGTTCTTCCACAGCCCGCCCTGGTTCCAGTAGCAGCGGGCCGCGAGGATGCGACCGATCGCGCCGTCCTTCAGGCGTGCGATCGCCTCGAGGTAGCTCTTCTCGTGCCGGCGCTGCGTGCCCGCCACGATCGAGAGCTTCTTCTGGTCGGCCAGATCGGCCGCCGCGAGCACCTTGCGCACGCCCGGCCCGTCCACGGCCACCGGCTTCTCGCAGAAGACGTGCTTGCCCGCCTCGACGGCGGCCGCGAGGTGGATCGGGCGGAAGTGGGGGGGTGTTGCCAGGATCA
>CAYWOF010000218.1:0-6296 GCA_964459825.1 uncultured Phycisphaeraceae bacterium
CAGTGGGGCCGACGGCGTGGGGGCTGCCGTGGCAGGCCAGGCAGGTCACACCGCCGTGCCCGACCGAGGCGCGGAAGAGCGCCCCCGGCTGCTCGAACTCGAAGCCGGGCCGGCTGTGGCAGTCGGCGCAGCGCGGCTCATCCACCCAGGGGGTCCGGGCGGGGTTGCCGACATCCTCCATCGTGCCGTGGCAGTCGATGCACGTCATGCCCTGGTCGAAGTGGACGTCACGCAGGCACTGGGTGCGCTGGCCCGGATGGCAGGCATAGCACTTGTTCTCCAGCGTCGTGAAGCCCATGCGGGGCGCGTGGGCCGCGTGCATCGCCGAGGACCAGGTGGGGATGCCGGGCTGCCCGGGCGCGCCGAGCGCCGGGTCGGCGTGGCACGAGGAGCAGTTGACCGGCTGGCTCTGCTCCAGGTGCGTTCCGTGGAGCGCATCGTGGCGCTGCAGGATGTCCACGTTCGGCGAGATGCCGGGCGTGATGTGGCAGAGATTGCAGTTGATCTCCCACGCCACCGGCACCACGGCCTGCGTGCGGACAAGCACCTGCGTCCCCTGGCGGACCGTGATGGTGGCCAGAGGGAAGGGGTTCTCACGCCCGCTGTCCTCGATCGGCGTGATCGGGATGCCCGTCACGTTCCAGTCGCGGTTGGGCGTCGCGGTCATGGCGCCGGACATGCCGTGGCCGGTGAGACCGACGTCCGGCGGGAGCGTCACGCCGAAGAGCTCGTCGGCGTAGGTCCAGAAGTTGGTCTTGTCGCTCGAGCGCGTGTTGGAGAGGATGGCGTACTGGACCGTCACGTCCGAGTCCATGATCTCCGGCTCCACGCCGCGCCGGATCACCTGGGCGTGGAGCGTGTTGTACGGCGGCAGGATCATGATCTGGGCGAAGTCCTGCTGCGTGCAGTGCATGCCCAGGTCGTTGGTGCCGAACACGACGTACTCGCCCGGGCCATCGGCGGGCCCGGCCCGGGGAGAGTGGGGGGGGACGGGGATCGAGCCGGCGTGCGCGCCCAGGGCGCCGAGGGCGAGGAGGGTGACGCCGGCCAGCAGGATCGGCGGGCGACGGTGGGGCGGGTGTGCTGGTTTCATCGGGTTCTCTCCGTGATCGGTCGGTGGTCGGGGAGGGCGCGCGGCTAGCGGCAGCCCAGCGCGAACCTGGTCTGGAAGCAGATGTAGTCGTTCACGTTGCGCACGCCGTCGCCGTTGCAGTCGGCGTAGGGGTCGCCCAGGGCGAACCGGGTCTGGAAGCAGATGTAGTCGTTGACGTTGAGCGCCCCGCTGGCATCGCAATCGGGGTAGCACGTCTGGACCTGGAACTCGAGCGCGCCCATGTCCACGTGCGGCGGCGTGCCCAGCCCCGTGTTGGGCGTGGCCGGATCATCGACGAAGCGCGCCAGCCCGTCGAGATCGGTCGAGACGCCCGCCGGCACCGAGGCGTTCTTCCCCGAGTCGATGCACGGGGAGCCCGCGTGCAGGTGGAAGTCCGATCCCGCGGCGACGAACTGGGGGTTGGCGCTGATGCAGCCGGGGAACTTCTCGGGGTCTGGCGGGGGTTCGCCGGGGATCCCCACGAGCATGTTCTGGATGCAGGAGTTGGACGCCCCCGTGCCGCGGATCTGCGCCGGGCCGATGGCGCCGAACTCGTCGGTGTTGGCCCACAGGATGCAGTTGGCGATGTCGCCATCGGCCGCGTTGAGCAGGCGGACGCCGCCGCCGGCCTGGGCCGTGTTGCCGTAGACCGTGCAGTTGACGACGCGGATCGTGGCGGGCTGGAAGGCGCTGGCGCCGATGGCGCCGCCGATGCCTCCCCAACCGCCCTGGCTCGCCTGGTACTCGGGCGCATCGTTGCCGACCAGCAGGCAGTTGACGATGGTGGCGTCGCGCCAGACCCAGATCGCGCCTCCGGCGTTGGAGACGTTGTCCGTGAAGATGCAGTCGCGGATGGTGATCGGCCCACCGAGGCTGTGGACGGCGCCGCCGTAGCCGCCGGCGTGCCCGCCGCCGCCATAGAACGGGATCGCGAGATTTCCGGTGAAGCGGCAGCGCAGGACCGAGAGCGCGGTCGCGGCGCGGTGGTCGATGCCGCCGCCCGTGGCCTCGGGCAGGTCGCCGACCGATCGGTTCTCAACGAACTCGCAGTCCTGGATCGTCGGCTGGCTGGTTCCCCACGTCAGGACCCCCGCGCCGCCGCCGAGGTGGCACCAGTTCTGCACGAAGCGGCAGTCGATGATCGTCGGGCTGGCGTCGAGGCATGCGATGGCGCCGCCCGAGCTGAAGCCCGACAGGTTGCGGAAGAACGTGCAGTTCCGGACCGTCGGCGTGCCGGCCTCGATCATCAGCCCGCCGCCGTTGCTCATGGTCGCGCGCCCCGCCGTGATGGTGAAGCCGTCCACGACCGCCGTGGCGTCCGCGCCCGATCCGGTCAGGACGTGCAGGGCGTTCTCGGTGTGGATGTTCCAGCCGATGTACCAGACTGGGCTGCCGTACACATCGTCACGCCCGAGGTCGCCGCTGAGCACGGTGGGGTTGGCGACCCAGTCGCGCTGCGTTGCGAGCGTCTCCGTCCCCACGAAGCCGCCCAGGAGCGCAACGCCCGACTCGAGCCGGAACGTGGCGCCGAGCTGGCCCACCGGGCCCGGCGTGTAGGTGCCCCGCGCGACCCAGACCTCATCGCCGGCGCTGGCCGCCGCCAGCGCGGCCTGCAGATCGGTGAACGCGTCGGTCCACGAGGCGCCGGTGTTGGCGCCGGTGGCGGCGTGGTTGACGTGGATGACGCCCGCGTGCGCCGCGGCGACGGTGGAGACGACCGCCGCACCGAAGACGCGAGCGCACCGTAAGAACGGCCCTGCCATGCGGATCCCTCCCGGCGCCCAGCCTGCGCGTCCATCGCGCCCGTGCATGGCACATAGCAATGGCCGTGCCATACATGATATGCTTGTCCGTTTTTGATTACCACCCCCCATCGCCGGTTCAGGAGTCGCGGAGCGCTCACCCGGGGCCACGGGCCAGGCGCTGGCGGGCTGTGGCCAGTGCATCGGCCACCACCCGCCGCCCCGTGCCGCCCGGCGCCTGGCGTCGCTCCAGCGCGGCCTCGATGGAAAGGGCCGCGAGGACGTCCGGCCCTATCCGGTCCGAGAAGCGGCGCATCTCATCGATGGGAATCGACTCGAGGGGCTCGGCTCGGGAGATCGCGTGGCGGACGATGCGCCCGACGATGTCGTGGGCATCGCGGAAGGGAACGCCCTTGGAGACGAGGTAGTCGGCCAGCTCCGTGGCGTTCGAGTAGCCGCCGGCCGCGGCCGCGGCCGTGCGTGCGCGATCGATGCGGAGCGTGTCGAGCACGCGCGGGACGATGTGGAGGCACAGGGAGAGGGAGTCGAGGGCGTCGAAGAGGGGCTCCTTGTCCTCCTGCATGTCCTTGTTGTACGCGAGCGGGAGGCCCTTGAGGGTCACGAGGAGGGCGGCGTGGGCGCCGATGATCCGCCCCGTCTTGCCGCGCAGCAGCTCGAGGGCGTCGGGGTTCTTCTTCTGGGGCATGAGCGAGGAGCCGCTCGTGACCGAATCGTCGAGCTCGATGAAGGCGAACTCGCCGGTGGACCAGAGAATCAGCTCCTCGGCCAGGCGCGAGAGGTGGACGGCGCAGAGGGCGGAGGCGGCGAGGGTTTCGATCACGAAGTCGCGGTCGCTCACGGCGTCGAGGCTGTTGGCGCTGGGGGCGTCGAAGCCGAGGTCGCGGGCGAGGGCCGCGCGGTCGATGGGCCAGGTGGTGCCGGCGAGCGCGCCCGAGCCGAGGGGGCAGATGTTGACGCGGCGCCGGGCCTCGGTCAGGCGGGCGCCATCACGGTCGAGCATCTCGAACCAGGCGAGGCACCAGTGGGGGAGCAGGATCGGCTGGGCCCGCTGGAGGTGGGTGTAGCCGGGAAGAACCGTGTCCAGCTCGCGCTCGGCGAGGGCCAGGAGCGAGGCCTGGGCGGCGCGCAGCTCGGCGAGACGGGCATCGATGGCCGCGCGGGTCCAGAGGCGCAGGTCGGTGGCAACCTGGTCGTTGCGGCTGCGCCCGGTGTGGAGCTTCTTGCCCAGGTCGCCGGTGCGCTTGATGAGCTCGGCCTCGACCCAGGAATGGACATCCTCGGGGCGCGGATGCGCCTCGGGCGCCTGCAACGGGGCGCGCGGATCGCGATCGACGACCTGCGCCAGTTCGTGGATCGCGACGGTGAGACGTCCGAGCTCGTCGGCGGTGAGGACCCCCGCGTGATGGATGGCCTTGGCCCAGGCGATGGAACCGGCGATGTCCTGCGGGGCGAGGCGATAGTCGAAGCCGAGCGAGTCGTTGATCGCACGGAAGAGCGGGTCGGCCTGCTTGTCGAAGCGTCCACCCCAGAGGGCCATGCGCGCGGTTCCTTCGGTTGCGGGCGGGGGGAGTGCGGGGATGCGGATGGGTCAGGCGCCAGCGCGGGCGGTCTTCCGCTTCGCGGGGCGGCGCGCCGGCTTGCGGCTTGGGCCGGACTTGGCTCGTCGGGGCGGCATCGCGGACTTCTTCGCCGCGGCACGAGCGGCGGCGGCCTTGTTCAGGGAAAGGACCGCCTTCTCGTAGTAGGCGATGAACGCCTTGACGGGGATTCGCCGGACGGCGTCGCCGATGAGGTCGAGGGGGAGGTCGTCGAGCTTCCTGAAGCGGATGCAGCACGCGCCCATGTCGAGCTTCTTGCCGGTCCTGGCCCAGGCGGTGCGGAACCACCGGCCCTCATCGCCATCCCAGTAGTGGCACATGAGGCCGACGGACATGTGGTGCTTCTGGGAGCCCAGGCCGGCGAAGGGGAGCGGCTTGCTGGGATCGCAGTGGTAGCCGGCGGGGAAGACGCGGTGCGGCACGTAGTAGCCGATCGCGCCGTACTGCATGCCCTCCTCGTAGCCCTTGTCGAGGTTTTTGAGGATGACGGCGCGGACGGCCTCGATGGCGGCGCGCCGGTCGGGGGGGAGCTCGGCGAGGTACTGGGCGACGGTGGTGGCCTTGGAGTACATGGGCAGAGTCTACGGGGGCGTGGCGCGGATGGGGAGTCGGGCGGGGGTCACTCCCATCCTTCCGGGCGGAGGTCGCGCGCGGCGCGGAGGAGGGCGGCGACCTCGGGGCGGGAGGCGGCGGCGGCATCGGGGATCGGCACGAAGCGCTTGGCCTTGGCGGTTCCGCGGAGCAGGCCGTGCGGGTCGGGCAGGCTCGCGCCGTGGATGAAGGCGAGCCGGACCTGGCGGGTGGCGGCCGGCTCCGTGCGCCGGCGGGCCGGAGGGACATCCTTGATCTCGATCATGCAGACGTTGCCGCCGATCGACTTGAAGAACGCGTCGGCGCGGTAGTAGCAGAGGACGCCGAACCTGATAGCCTCCGCGACCTCGGGCGCGGTGTGGAGAACGACCGCGCGGAGGGCGCGCACCGTGCGCGCGGCCGCGGTGGGCTCGAGGAGGAGGTGCTCGGCGAGGGCCTTGGCGGAGAGGCGCGGGGGCATCATGGCCGCGTTCCCGGCAGGAGACGGTGGCATGGCGTGCGGTCCTGGTAGCTCGCACCGACATCGCGGCGTGCAGGAACGGAGTGGCAGAGAAAACCGTAGGCCGCGAAGCCGGTGGCAAAGGATGGTCATCGGTTGTCAGCCGCCGGAGGGCTTGGCGGGGTAGCCGAGGGCGCGGAGAACCTCGACGAGCTTGTCGCGATGGTCGCCCTGGATTTCGAGGGTGGTTTCGGCGTCCTTCCCGGGCCCGCGCGCGAGGGTGCCGCCGGTGCCGAGGCGGGTCTTGAGGAGCTTGAGGAAGGCGGGGAGGTCGGGGGCGTCCTCGGGGCCGGCGATGAGGCCGCGAACCACCGTGACGGTCTTGTCGCGGCGGCGCTCGCGCTGGATGCGGAGGGGCTGGTCGCGCGGCAGGACGATGCGGCCGCCGGCCGAGCGCGGGCAGCGGCACTGGTCGAGGGGTTTCTCGCAGCGTTCGCAGGTGACGGGGCGTTCGAGGGGGGTGCCGGAGAAGAGACCGGGCATGGTGAAGGGTAGTGGGCGTCCGAGGAGATCAGGCTTCCGCGCGCCATCCGAAGGCGGGATGTTGGGGGTGGCGGCGAGGCTGTGGGCTTCCGCCCTGCTGGGCCCATCGCTGGCGGGGGAGTGGGTGTGGACGTCGGCCGGTGCTATCGCTTCTGACGGCCCCTCATCGCGCGGATGCGTTCGGGGAGGGAGAGAAGCTTGATGAATCCACCGGCATCCTTCTGGCTGTAGACCTCCCCCCCCTCGCCCTCGAACGAGACGACCTTTTC
>CAYWOF010000219.1:0-6284 GCA_964459825.1 uncultured Phycisphaeraceae bacterium
GATGCTCCAGTGGTGGTTCCCCCGCAATCGCCTCCGCACGGGCGCCGGCGCGCTGACGATCCCGGTGTGGAGCGCGGGCCTGCGGACGGGCGACATGGACGGCTTCGTGCGCGCCCTCGTCCCGCCGATCGAGGCGCTCCTGGCGGACTGGCGCGACGTGACGTTCGGGCTCGAGGAGCCGCCGATCGAGGCGCTGCGCCCCGGCGAGGCCGGCGCCCTCGGGCTGCTGGGCGACGAGCCGGCGCGATGGTCGCCGTACCTCCTCCCCCTGCTCGACAAGTTCGGCCAGCGCGTCCAGCGCTGGCAGATCGGCGTCCCGGAGGGCGCGCCGTGGAACCCCGTGGCGGCGGGGCAGCTCTCGCGGGCCGATCGCGCGCTCTCGCGCCTCGTGCCGGGCCCGATCGTGACCCTCTCGTGGTCCGCGGACGAGGCCCTGCCGACGCCGAGCGCGGACGCCACGCCCGACGCCCTCGTGGTGCGCATCCCGTACGGCGTGCCCCCCGAGGCGATGCCCCTCTACGCCGACGCGTGGCGCGACCCGTCCGGCGGGACCCTCCCGAACCTGACGCTGCTCTTCGAGCCGCTCCCCGCGCCCACGTTCTCGGCGCGCGATGCCGCCATCGACCTGGTGCGCCGGACGGTCGAGTTCTGGGCGGCGTTCGTCGGCCCGGGCGAGGACCCCGCGTGGCCGGGCGTCCGGGCCGCCATCGCGCAGCCGTGGGACTGGTCCGGCGACCGGCGCCCCCAGCCCCTCCCGCGGGTGGAGCTGGCGGTGTGGCGCAACCTCGTCGATCGCCTGGCCGATCGGCGCATCGCGGGCCAGGTCGCCATCCGCCCCGGCGTGAAGGGCTACATCCTGGCGCCCCGTCCCGGCGCTTCGGGAGCCGGGCGCACGGGCGCGCTCGTGGCCTGGCGCACCAGCGCCACCCCCGAGGACGCGACCCTGGACGTGTACCTGGGCGAGGGCGCCATCACGGCCGTGGACCCGTTCGGCAACGGCACGCCCGTGCCCCTCACCGAGTCCTCCGGGCCGGGGACCGGGATCGCCGGGACGCACCGGCTCGTGATCGGTGAGACGCCGGTGTTCCTGGAGGGGGTCGACGTCAATCTCCTGCAGTTCATCGCCTCGTTCCGGATCGACCCTCCCTTCGCCTCGGCGACCACGCTGGACCACGAGCACCACCTGGTGCTGGCCAACCCCTGGCCGACGCGGGTGGAGGGACGCCTGGTGATCGTCGAGCCGGGCGGGCTCTCGCGCGGCGTGGCGGAGCGCGACCGGAGCTGGCACATCGCGCCGCGCTCCATCGCGTTCTCGATCGGCGCCGGCGAGCAGGCGCGCCTCCCCGTCTCGGTCGCCTTCAGCCCGGTGGAGGAGGCGGGCGTCAAGATGTTCGTCATCGACGCCCAGCTGACGGCCGACCGCGACTACTCGGGCGTGCGCCTGAGCGCCCCGCTGGAGATCGGGCTGGAGAACCTGCAGCTGGACCTCTCGGTCCGCTTCGGGCCCGGGCCGGCGGGCCCCGACGCCGAGGTCGAGGCGCAGATCACCAACCGCGGCCCGATCGCGGTGACGCTCGACCTCGTCGCGTTCGCCCCGGCGGGCGCGGGCTTCGCCCGGGCCAAGGCGTCGGTGAGCGACCTGGAGCCGGGCGCGACGGTCAAGCGCCGGTTCCCCTTCCCGGGCGGCGCCGAGGCGCTCCGGGGACGCCGGATCGTGGTGGGCGCCACCGACGTGGACACCAAGGCCCGGATCAACCGATCGATCGTCGTCGAGTAGGAGACCCCCGGGCGCGAGCGCGGGCGCACCCTTCGTGCCCTGAGCGTCTCCCCGCGTCGCACGCTGAGAGAACGACCCTGGCGCGAGCCCATCCGGGGATACTGAAAGACCACGCTGACGGGTCAGGCGCGCCGATGGCGCGATAGCAGAAGGACGCCGAGCAACAGGGCGCCGGGCGTGGTTGGGGCGGGAATCGTGGCGACAAACCCCTCACGGATGTTGGTTGTTGAATCGCGCGCAAGTCCAGCGAATGTCCGGCCATCTCCGGAGATCGCGTAGACCTCCTCCAGCCGGTAGCCCGCCGGGGTGAGAATGCCGAACTCCGACAGGTAGTCGGAGAGGAGCACCATCCCGGTGGACGGCGTCCAGACGAACGCGGAAGTCGGTTGACCCGTGTACGTCACGCCGCCGATGACAGCGCCGCTGTCGTCTACAGCCCAAGCGACGCTGCGCGAAAACCCGGCGACCGTGCCAAGGTCCTCAGGGACTCCGTTGAGCCACCGGATTGCGTGGTTGTGCCCCTGCGGCGTGGCACTGGGCCCGCGCCCGACCACCACCGACCCATCGGCGTTGACTGCTTCCGCTTCATGGGAGATGAAGGGTGCGCCCGACAGGCCAGGTAGGGAATCCATGCCACCGGCTTGTGTCCATCGAAACGCCTCGACGTCGCCGCCTGGGCCGTCCGATTCACTGAAACCCACGATGGTCGAGCCGTCCCGGCTGATCCCGTTGGCGATGCTCAGCGTCCCGTTTGGCCTCGTATACCCCAACCCCTGCATCCCGCCCGACTCGGTCCAACGGAAGGCCTGCCCGTAGGCGTTGGTGAACTGGGAGTGCTCACCCCAGCCGACGATGACCCCGCCGCTCCCGCTCACGCCCGTCGCGAAACCTCGTTCCTCGCCAGGCGGCAGGCCCAGGTCCTGGATCGGACCGTTCCCGAGGCGCCGGAACGGACGCATTCCCATCTCCCAGGTGTCTCTCCATGATCCCACGATGACTTGGCCGTCGGAACTGATCCCCGCAGGAGATGTGCCCGCGGGCATCCCCGGCTCCAGGCCCCAGTCATATCGCCCCCCGGCTACCGTATAGGTGAACCCCGGCGCGTAGGGCACCTGCGGCACCGAGCCGTAGCAGCCGCCCGTCGAGGTGCGCCCATCCTGGGATGTGGCCGTCACCCAACCGCCGCTGGCATTGGGAGCGAGGCCCGTGAACCACACGCCCGGAGTCTGCGCACCGGCCACGCCTGCGATCAGGAGCGGAGCGGCGATGAGGGTTCGGTGAAGCACGGGACCTCCAACTCCTGTGAAGTGTGACACGCGTTCGGGCGTTCCGCCACCGTCGAAAAAAAAACGTGAATCTCGCTGGCAAATCCACAGTTCTGTGGATTCGCGCCGGCCGGTGACGGTGACGCCCGGGCGCCCCATGCCGCGCCCGCCCGTCCACGAGGCAAGATCCAAGAAACAGGAAACCCTCCGGAGGCACACCCTGGCGACTTTCCGGTTTCTTGCGCCTTGCGCGAGTGCACGAGGGCGCGCCGCGCGACCTCGCCGCCATCGGGCACTACGCTTGGGGCATGTCAGGAACACGGAGCGTACGCGGGCGGCTCGCCATCGTGGCGGTGTTGGGCGGCCTGGGTGTAAGCGGGTGGGCGGCGGGGGCGCGGGCCGATGGGCCGCGATTTGCCGTGGGGTTCGACGCCCGGACGCGGGGCGAGCCGGCCACGGGACGGCTGGTCGTCTACCTGATCCGCGAGGGGGCGCGGATCGGCCCGCGCGAGAACCCGGCGGACGGGCCGTTCTGGCACGACCCGCAGCCGATGTACGGGATCGACGTGGCCGGGCTGGCGCCCGGCGCGGCGGCGGTGGTGGACGAGAAGGCCACCGCGTTCCCGGAGGCGCTCGACCGCCTGGCGCCGGGCACGTACCGGGCCCAGGCGGTCCTGGACCTCCACCGGGACGACAGCGACTGGGGGCGCGAGCCGGGGAACCTCTACTCCGACCCCATCACGTTCAAGGTCGAGCCCAACTCGGTGGGCCAGAACATCGTGGTGCGCCTGTCGCACGCGGTCGAGCCGGAACGGCTGCGCGAGGTGCCGGGCGTGGAGCTCTTCGAGCTGCGCTCGGAGCTGCTCTCGGCCTTCCACGGACGCGAGGTGAAGCTGCGGGCGGGGGTCATCCGCCCGGTGAACCAGGTGGCGCACCGGCGCTACCCGGCGGTGTACGAGGTGCCCGGCTTCGGCGGGAACCATGCGGAGGCGTTCGACCCCTACGGCGTCTACCGGGCGCGCCTGCCGGCGGGCTCGGCGTGGATCGCGCTGCGCGAGCGGGCGTTCTGGATCGTGCTCGACCCGGAGTCGGGCCACGGGCACACCCTGCTGGCCGACTCGGCCAACAACGGCCCGCGGGCGCGGGCGCTGGTGGAGGAGCTGATCCCGGCGCTCGAAGCGAGGTACGGACTGGCCGCGGCGCCGGAGGCGCGCCTGCTGCGCGGGCACTCCTCGGGCGGGTGGGCGACGCTCTGGCTGGCCATCACGCACCCGGAGACCTTCGGCGCCTGCTGGTCGAGCGCGCCCGACCCGGTGGACTTCCGGCGGTTCCAGCTGCCGGACATCTACGGGCAGCCCAGCCTGTACGTGGGCCCCGCGGCCCCGGGCGCGCCGGACGCGGAGCTCCCCTCGCTGCGCCAGGCCGGGCAGTCCGTCCTGACGATCCGGCAGGAGAACCTGATCGAGGAAGTCCTCGGGCCCGACAACACCTCGGGGCAGCAGTGGGACTCGTGGATGGCGGTGTGGGGCCCGCGGAACGAGCGTGGGAACCCGGCGCCCCTGTACGACCCGGTCACGGGCGCGATCGACCCCGCGCTGGCGGAGCGGTACCGGCCGTACGACATCGCCGAGCGGCTGCGCGCCGATTCCGCGAGCGTCGGGCTCATCTTCCACCAGCGGATCCGGCTGCTGGTGGGCGGGGAGGACAGCTTCTACCTGAACGAGGCCGTGGCGCTGCTCAAGCCCGAGGTGGAGAAGCTGAGCTTCCTGCAATACCCCGAGGGGCGGCACGGGTACATCAAGATCATCCCGGGCAGGGACCACGGGACGGTGCTGACGACGCCGGAGGCGCTGGCGATCCCCGCGGAGATGCTCGAGCACCTGGTGCGCGTCGGGCTTCCCGGGGGCGCTTGAGCGCGGGCTCGCGCCCCGGGGGCGATGTCAGAGCCCCGAGTGGCGCTTCGACACGACCTTGCCCTCGCGGAACATGACGACGATGTACGGCTGGTTGGGCCCATCCTCCTTCCACAGGTAGGTGTCCTCGGTGGCCTGGTTGTGCCCGCTCCCGATGATGCCCGCCTGGGAGATGGTCATGGTGGCCGTGGTCTGCTTCTCGCCCGGGCCGAGGATCCCCTCGACCTCGGCGAGAGTCATGCCCACCTGGATGGCGTCGAAGTTCTCGATCGTGACCTTGCTCTCGCACCCAGCGATGAGGCAGACGATGGCCAGCGCCGCGGGCGCGAGCCACGGGGTTCGGTCGTGCATGGCGGACCTCCTGGGGCGTCCGGTGCGCCCGCGCGCAGTCTACCGCGGATCGCCCGGGGGGCCGGGCTCCGTCGGGTCGTCGCGCCGGTGGACGCCCAGCTGGACGACATCGCGCGGGAAGAAGAGGTCGAGGGTCCAGTCCATCGCGACGCGGGCCTTGCGGGCCAAGCCCGGCATCTTGAGCAGGTAGACGGTCCGCCAGAGCCACCACGCCGCGAAGCCCGAGAGCCGGAGGCCGAAGAGGTTGGCGACGCCGGTGCGGCAGCCGAGGGCGGCGATGGAGCCCTGGTTGGCGATGTCGCACGGGGTCGTGGGGCGCCCGCGGAGGACGCGGGCGAGATTGGCGGCCAGGTGCCTGGCCTCGCGGATTGCGTGCTGGGCGGTGGCGGGGTAGGGCCGCCCCTGGGCGTCGGCGTTGACGGCACAGTCGCCGATGGCCCAGATGTTGCCGTGGCCGCGGACGCGCAGGTCGCGATCGCAGAGGATGTAGCCGCGCTCGTCGACGGGGAGCCCGAGGTGCGCGACGGCGGGGCTGGGGGCGATGCCGGCGCACCAGATGACGGTGTGGGCGGCGAGGGTCTCTCCGGTGCGGAGGGTCACGCGCGTGGGCTCGATGCGGGTGACGGTGTCGCGCAGGCGGATGTCGATCCCCCGCCGGCGCATCTTCCGGGCGGCGTAGTCGCCCAGGTCGGGCCCGAGGGCTCCGAGGATGCGCTCGCCCTGCTCGACGAGGGTGATGCGGATGTCGCCCGGGGCGATGTGGCGGTAGCGCCGGCGGACCTTGCGGAAGAAGGCGTCGAACTCGCCGGCGACCTCGGCGCCCGTGAAGTTGGCCCCGACGACGACGAAGTGGAGGAGGGCGCGCCGGGTGGCGGCGTCGGTGGCCTGGTCGGCGATCTCGAGCAGGCGGATGGCCCGGTCGCGCAGGGCGACGGCATCGGCGAGGGACTTCATCTCGAGTCCGTGCTCGCGCAGGCC
>CAYWOF010000220.1:0-6247 GCA_964459825.1 uncultured Phycisphaeraceae bacterium
TCGCCGCACCCCCCCCACCCGCCGCACTCGCCCGGCCCTCGCGCGCCCGTCGGGTCCTGCACACGGTCCGCGGCGCCTTCGAGGGCCGCATCGGCCTTCCCGGTGAGGTGCCCCGGGGCCGTGGCGGCTTCGGCTACGACCCTCTCTTCCTGGTTGCCCCCGGCTTCACCCACACCAGCGCCGAGCTCGACCCCGCCGAGAAGAACCGCCTCAGCCACCGCGCCCGCGCGGCCGAGAAGATGGCCGCGTGGCTGCGCGAGAACCCCGGCGTCCTCAACGCCTGATCAGTCCCGACCCGGCGTCGAAGACGGGCACGACATCCAGCGTGTCGGGCGTCGAGCAGTACTCCACGTCCGCGTCCATCCCCAGGCGCACGAGGTTCCGCCCGCCCCGGCTGGAGCGCATCGCCCCGACAACGCCCGCGGCCCCCGCGCCCACTGCCCCGAGCCAGGCGTGGAGACAGAGGCGCGCCGAGTCCTCGGCCGCCAGGCCCCGCCCCAGCCGCACGAGCCGCTCGACCATCGCCCCCGCCGGCAGGCAATCGTCGAGCGTGATCTCGTCGCGCGTGCCCGCGCACAGGATGTGAACGGGCCGCGGGTCGTCCGCCGCGGCGGCGCACACGGCGGAGAGATTCGGGAGCGATCCGACCAGCACCCGGGCCGCGCCCGCGGGGTCGTGCAGGGCCCCGGGGTCGTGCAGCGCGTGGTGGGCCCGCCAGACCGCCCGCGCCGCCTCCGCCGCGGTCGGCGGGGCCTCGGCCCCCAGGGGCAGGAGGCGCGTCGCCGTCACCGTGACGTAGGGCGCCGGCGGCCAGGGGAGCGCGGCGCGCACCGGCGCCGAGGTCTCGCGCCAGGCGGCGAACCAGCCGTCGTTGATCGCCTCGTACCCGCCGGCGCCGTCGAGGCCGCCGCCGCCGAAGCCATGGATGAACAGGTCGCAGGCGAAGAGCCGGACGAGGCCGGTCATGAGCAGGGCCCGCGGCGCCAACTCGTGCGCCGGGATCGACGGCAGTTCGCGCGCGAACACCGGGCGCTTCCGCTCGCCGGGGACCAGCCGCCAGAGCGGGAGCTCGACCTGGCCCGGCGCCTCCTCGGCCACGAGCGGGCGCATCCCCGCGTCCGGGTGGGCCGCGCAGGCGCGGTTGTACGCCCGGACGCAGGCGCCGGGGTCGGCGCGCATCGCTTCGAGGAGGGCGGCGAACGCCTCCGTAGAGGCCAGTGCGGTGGCGAACACGGAGGGCGCGGGCGGGATGAGCGGGGCGATGAGCGTCCGCAGGGCGTCCATGATCCGGGGGATCCCGTCGCCGGGGGCGCCCGCGTACGCCTCCCCGATGCGGGCGATCCCGGCGCGCACGCTCGGGAGCAGGGTCAGGTCGGCGGGGGGGGGGCTCCCCCGGCCGGCTCTCACGCTCCACCAGCACGCCGGTCGGCGTGCGCCCGGGGTAGAACACGGCCGACGTGGCGAACGGGTCGTCCTGATCCACCACCAGCCACGCGGCCCGGCCCCCCAGCGCGCGGGCCGCCGCGTCCGCGGCGAGGTACTTGGCCAGGATCCCGGGATGCCAGAACCCCGCGTGGTGCCCGGTCATGAGGACGGGCCCTTCGGTCGGCAGGCCCAGCTGCTCGCGGCACCGCCGGTGGGCCGGGCCGGGGGTGCGCGCACGCACGGCTCCGGGCCAGGCGCCCGGCGGGGGTCGAATGGTCAGGCTCTCGTCGGGGGGCGACGGCACCATGCGGGCGATTGTTGGGCGTGCGCCCGGGCGACACCACGGGGTGGCTCGCGCCGGCCGCCGGGCCTCACGCCTCCTCGCACACGCGCGCCGTCTCCACGTCGCGCAGCGCCCGGTGGGGCAGGCGGCCGGCGCACCGGCGCAGCTCCCGGTGCAGCACGCACCGGTAGTGGTTCAGGCGCACCGCCGGGTCGTTGAGCGGGCCGCCGAACGACCGGCGCGGGTCGTTGTAGATCAGGCGCACGGGGAGCTCACGGATCCGCAGCCCGCCCGCCACGGCCTGCACCCAGAACTGCATCGGGAACGCGTACCCGTCCACATCCAGCGTCAGCTCCCGAACCGCGGCCACCCGGTAGGCCTTGAACCCGCAGAACGCGTCCGTGAGCGACAGGCCCAGGCGCTCGTTGAGCTCCGCGGTGATCTGGGCGTTGATCGCCTGCCGGTCCGGCGGGGGGTTGTCCGCGCACCGGAACTCCTTCAGGTAGCGCGACCCGCTCACCACGTCGGCGTCCCCCGCGCCGGCGGCCCTCACGAACTGCGGGATCGCCGCGGGCTCGTGCTGCTCGTCGCAGTCCATGGTGACCACCCAGTCGAAGCCGTCGAACGCCCCCCACCGGAAGGCGTCCTGCATGGAGCGCCCGTACCCCCGGTTCTCGGCGTGCCGGATGACCTCCACCGGGAACTGGGCCAGCAGGGTGGGCGTCGCGTCCTTGGAGCCGTCGTCGATGACCAGCACCGAGCCGGGGGTCGGGATGTGTTCGAGCACGCGCTCCAGCACCCGCTCGATGTGGCGCTGCTCGTTGTAGACCGGTATGGCGATGAGCGTGCGCATGGGCCTCCCTCGTTCGGAGCACGGGACCCCCAGCCGACCCCGGGGAACTCTAGCCCGTGGGGTGGATGGGCCGCCCGTGCCCCATCCGCAACCCCCCCACCGCCCCGACCGGCGCCGGCCCGGGTCCGCGTGCGGACCCCGGGGCTCAACGAAAAACGGCCGGCCCAGGGGGGCCGGCCGTCGGAGTCAATCAGATCGCGTGCCCGCGACTCAGAACAGCAGCTGCATCTGGAACCGGAGGAGCCACTGCTCGTCGTCCGAGGACAGGAGGCCGACCGCCGTCGAGGACGGGACCGGCGAGGTGCCCGTGTTGTCCGGGAAGTAGGTCACATCCACGGACGCCTTGGCGGTGTGGTTCCCGGCGCCCAGCATGTAGCAGTTGAGGCCGAGGGTGAGCTCATTGAACTCGTCGTCGGTCGAGAGGTCCTCGTCGGGGAGGATCATGTCCCAGCGCCCGAAGAGCTCGATCGTCTCCGAGAGGTAGACGCCGGCCTGGAGCACGAAGCCCCAGTTGCTGACGTCCGTCCCGCCGGCCGGATCGTAGTTGTCGTAGACCACCGCGCCGAAGCCGTTCCAGCCGTTGCCCTCGAGGCCAACGTCGGCGGTCAGCAGCCAGTAGTCCTCGTCGGCCGTGGCGAAGGTGTCGCCGCCGGACTCGATCTCGCCGGCGATGCCGCCCATCCAGCCGAAGGTGCTGCCCTTGGGGCTGGTGAAGTCGTCGAACTGGCTCCAGTCGCCGTCACCCTTGAACTCGACGCGACCGTTGAACGACCAGTCGGCCTCGCCCATGGAGGTGAAGTCGGTGTTGGCCGAGTTGCTGCCATCGGTGAAGCCGAGGTAGAAGCGGACGTTCTCGCCCGTGTAGTTGCCCTGGATGCCCTGGGAGATGCCCTGGGTGAAGAAGGCGTTCACGACCGACGGCTCAACGGCCAGCGCGTGGAAGTGCTCGACGTTCTCCTCGCGGACCACGTTGGTCTCGAACTGACCGAACCGGAGGTCCCAGTTCTCGTCGGCCGAGTAGTCCATGTACGCCCACTCAAGGAACGCGCCGCCCGAGTCGTCGAGGAAGTCGAAGTTCATGCGGACGTTGTACGACCAGTCCTCGCCGACCTCGCCCTCGACACCGAGCTCGGTGTTCCGGGTCTGGAAGCCGACCGCGGTGTCCTCCTCGCCCGCGACTTCATCGCGGCTGTTGATGAGGTACCGGAACTGCAGGATCCCGTAGACCCGCGGACCGGCGGCGGTCTGGGCCAGCGTGCTGGTCCGGCCGCTCGCGTCGGCCGTCAGGTCGGCGGCGTACGCGCGACCCTGGTCGACGGTCTGGCCCAGCGCACTCGCGCCAAAGCCCAGCGCCGCCCCAGCAAAGAGAACAAGAACTCTCGTACGGCTCATCTTCTGTGACTCCTTGCTACGAGACTCGGGACCGAACCGCTGTCACCTCTTACGGCGTCCCATCCATCTGGTCTTGGCCCCGACTCCCGAGCCGCCCACAAGGCGTCGCTCGCAGGGCCGATCTGTCGTTTGCCTTGCGCTCATTCTCGGACAAGGGAACGCGAAGACTCCTCAATCCGCACCCACCCAAACCGCCAGGCCCGGTCAATGGGGGGGCAGTATAGACCCCGGCATTAGCGAACGCAAACTCACTTGGGCCAGTTTTTCGGCGTTCACCCCGGGCCAGCGTCACGTTTTCGGTCCTTGGGCCTTCCACACCCCGCCGAATCGGTCGCCAGCGGGCTAGAGCCCGCATTGCGGCCCCCAGCCTGGGTTGGATAGAATCAGGCGCAGGATTGGCCGAGCCTTGCCCACGGGGACCCGAAACGATGCTGGCAACTGCGCTTAAGCCAAGAATCAACAAGGATTTAAAGGATAGGCAGCGCGTCCTCATCGTCGAAGACGACCGAGATCTGGCCGAGCTGGTTCTGTACAACTTCTCCACCGCCTGCTACGACGCCGCCGTGGTGTTCGATGGCCGTTCGGCATTGGAGGCCATCGCCCGCACCCGGCCGGACCTGGTCATCCTCGACGTGATGCTCCCGGAGATGTCGGGAACCGAGGTGGCGCGGCGGGTCCGTACCGACCCGGCCACCAGCCACATCCCGATCATCATGCTTACGGCCCGCGCCGAAGAGGTGGACCAGATCGTCGGCCTCGCCGTCGGGGCCGACGACTACATGACCAAGCCGTTCTCCATGAAGCTCCTGCTGGCGCGGGCCGAGGCGGTGCTGCGCCGCGTCGATCGCCCCCGCTCGGCCGCGAGCGCCCACCCCCGGATCGGGCCCATCGAGGTCAACACCGACTCGCACGAGGTGGCGGTCGAGGGGCGCAGGGTCGCCCTGACGCTGACGGAGTTCCGCATCCTCGCGGCCCTCGTGCAGGCCGCCGGGCGTGTCCTCAACCGGCACCAGCTCATGGCCCGGGCCATGGGCCCGGGGGTGACCGTCACCGAACGGACCATCGACGTCCACCTGACCGCCATCCGCAAGAAGCTGGGCGCGGCCGGCGCTCTGATCAAGACGGTGCGCGGCGTGGGGTATCGGGTCAGCGCCGAGGCCGACGCCTGCGATTCCTGACCCTCGGTCCCAGCTGCGTCCAGGCCCACCCGACCCGCCGGTCGATCGATGCCCGCCTCACCCGCGCATGCCGACGACCGGAGAGACCCGGGGGCCATCGGCGTGGTCGCGCTGGCGATGCTGGTGGCCTGGCTGGCCGGCGCCGGGGCGGGGGTGCTGCTGGCGATCGGCGTCGCCGGGTTGCTCATCCTGGCGTGGTGCCGGCATCGGAGCGCCGCCCGCGATCGCGCGGCGCTGGATGCGGCCGCCTCGCTGCTGGCGGGGGTGACGGGCGCGACCCCGTCGAGACCGGCTTCGCCGGAGGCCCTCGTGAACCTGGCGGGCCGCGCGGCGGAGCGCCTGGGCGCGAGCGCCGCGATCGAGCGCGATGCGCTGGCGGTGCTCGGGGCGGTGGACGACGCCATCCTCGCGACGGACCGGGCGGGGGTGGTGACGGTGTGCAATGCGCCGGCCGAGCGGGCGCTGGGCGTGACGGCCGCACGCGGCATCGGGCGCCCGATCGACGAGGTCCTGACGCGCACGGACCTGCTGCGCCTGCACGAGTCGGGGGCCCTGGGCCGGCGGGCCCAGGCCCAGGTGCGCCTGGCGCTGCCGGAGGGGGAGCGGACGTTCGACGTGGCGGCGCGGCCCGTCGAGCCGGGCGAGGGCGCCGAGGGGGCGCGGGCGGTGGTGCTCACGCTGCGCGACGTGACGGACCTGGCCCGGGCGGTGCAGGTCAAGACCGACTTCGTGGCCAACGCGTCGCACGAGCTGCGTACGCCCATCGCCTCGCTGCGGGTGGCCGTGGAGACCCTGGCGGGCGCGGGGGGGGACGACCCGGGCGTGCGCGAGCGCCTGGTGCGGGTCATCGGCGCCAGCACGGCGCGCCTGGAGGAGATGGTGCGCGACCTGCTCGACCTGTCGCGCCTGGAGTCGCCCGAAGCGCCGGAGCACGTCGAGCCGATCTCGGCGCGCGAGCTGGAGGCGGCCCTGGCGCCCGGGTTCGAGGGGGTGTGCCGCGAGCGCCGGCTGCGCCTGGTGTTCGACCTGGCGCCGGAGCTGTCGGCGCCGCCGGGTGGCCCGGCGCTGCGCGCCGGTGCGGACGATGCGCCGCGCGGCGACGGACCACCCGCACCT
>CAYWOF010000221.1:0-6217 GCA_964459825.1 uncultured Phycisphaeraceae bacterium
GGCGAAGTGGCTAAGTGGCAGAGTGGCGAAGTGGCGGAGTGGGTCGCCTCGCTGCGCTCGGGGGCGGGGGCGGGAGGGTCGAGTGCCGAGTGCGGAGTGACGAGTGGGGGGAGCGGGATGTCGGGTACTTGGGACAACGGTGGCTCTCTATAAAGGGGTGCGCGGAACGGTTTGTGCGCGCGCGGCGTGCCGCGCGGGGGGGGCCCTGCTTGGCCGGTCTGGAGACCGGCCAAGACCTGACCGGTCTGGAGACCGGCCAAGACCTGCCCGGTCTGGAGACCGGTCCCACCAAGACCTGCCCGGTCTGGAGACCGGTCCCACCAAGACCTGACCGGTCTGGAGACCGGTCCCACCAAGACCTGACCGGTCGGGAGGCCGATCCCACCAAGACCTGACCGGTCGGGAGGCCGATCCCACCAAGACCTGACCGGTCTGGGGACTGGTCCCACGAAGATGACCGGTCTGGAGACTGGTCCCACGGGGGTGACCGGTCTGGAGGCCGGTTCCACCGGGCGGGGCCGGCTCATGCCTCGCGCGTTTTTTCCACGCGGGACGGCGAATGCGGGGGACAAGCTGTTGCCGGCGCTCCGGTTGGGGGCGCGTGCGATAGACTGTTGGAGCGCCTCTGCGCACCCATGGATGGTGTACCGAATGGGCACAGAACCCCAAGCTGTCGTGGCTTCGTCGGCCGAGTTTGTCCACCTGCACCTGCACTCGGAGTACTCGCTGCTCGACGGCGGGAACCGGGTGGATCGGCTGGTGGCCCGGGTGAAGGAGCTGGGGATGACAGCAGTGGCCGTCACGGATCACGGGAACCTCTTCGGGGCGGTGGCGTTCTACCAGGCCGCGAAGGCCGCGGGGATCAAGCCGATCCTGGGGGTGGAGGCGTACGTGGCGCCGGGCCCGCGCACGGACCGGACGTACACGGGGAGCGGGGACGGGGGGTTCCACCTGGTGCTGCTGGCTGAGACGATGGAGGGGTGGCGGAACCTGCTGGTCCTGTGCAGCGAGGCGTACCTCACCGGGTTCTACTACAAGCCGCGGGTGGACCGGGCGCTGTTGGAGGCGCACAGCGCGGGGCTGATCGCGATCAACGGGCACCTGGGGAGCGAGGTGGGGGACCACCTGCTGGACTACGTGCGGTCGAAGGACGCGAAGTTCCTGGAGCGGGCGCGGGAGAGCGTGGCGTGGCACGCGCGGGTGTTCGCCGACGAGGGGCGGGGGCCGCGGCTGTTCCTGGAGCTGCAGCACCACGTGGAGGAGCAGAACGCGATCAACCCGCACACGATCGCGCTGGCGCGGGAGTTCGGGCTGCCGCTGGTGGCGGACAACGACGCCCACTTCCTGCGCGCGGAGGACCACGATGCGCACGACACGCTGATCTGCATCTCGACGCAGAAGACCAAGGACGAGGCGGGGCGGATGCGGTATCCGCGCGAGGTGTACGTGAAGAGCCCGGCGGAGATGCGGGAGCTCTTCGAGGGCGTCTACGGGGAGGTGGGGCGGGGGGCGCTCGACAACAGCGTGCGGATCGCCGAGCGCTGCAACGTGGAGCTGCCGATCGGGGCGAGCCACGTGCCGATGGTGCGCGTGGCGGTCCCGGGGTCGCTGCCGCGGCACGACGACCCGGCGTTCGGGGGGGACCTGAGCGCGTGGTACGCGGCGTACTGCGCGGCGTTCGAGGTCCGCCCGATGAGCGGGTCGGGGGCGGGGGCGGGGGCGGCGTCGAGGCGGGAGTGCGACGAGGCGCTGCGGCTGCTGGCTCGGGCGGGGGTGGTGTGGCGGTACGGGGAGGGGGCGGGGGCGGAGGTGCGGGAGCGGCTGGAGCGTGAGCTGAAGATCCTGTGCGACAAGGGGATCGCGGCGTACTTCCTGATCGTGTGGGACTTCGTGAACTGGGCGCGGCAGCGGGGGATCCCGGCGCTGGCGCGCGGGAGCGGTGTGGGGACGATGGTGGGGTATGCGCTGGGGCTGTCCAACGCGTGCCCGGTGCGGTACGGGCTGCTGTTCGAGCGGTTCACGGACCCGGACCGGAGCGAGTACCCCGACATCGACATCGACCTGTGCCAGGACGGGCGCGGGGCGGTGATCGACTACGTGCGGCGCAAGTACGGGCACGTGGCGCAGATCATCACGTTCGGGACGCTCAAGGCGCGGGCGGCGATCCGGGACGTGGGGCGGGTGTACGGCGTGCCGCTGGCGCGGGTGGACCAGATCGCCAAGCTGGTGCCCGAGGCGCTGGGGACGACGCTGGACTCGGCGCTGGCGGAGGAGCCGGACCTGAGGAAGGAGTACGAGGGGGACGGGGTGATCCGGCGGCTGATCGACAACGCGCGGACGATCGAGGGGCAGGCGCGGCACGCGAGCGTGCACGCGGCGGGGGTGATCGTGGCGACGCGGCCGCTGCGGGAGATCGTGCCGCTGTACAAGCAGTCGGGGGCTGGGGAGCACGAGGTGGTGACGCAGTGGGACGGGCCCACGTGCGAGAAGATGGGCCTGCTGAAGATGGACTTCCTGGGTCTGCGCACGATCAGCGTGATCGAGCGGTGCAAGCGGCTGATCCGGGAGACGCTGGCGGAGGGGGAGGTGTGGCGGGCCGTTGGCAGAGGAGAGGTGTCGAGGTGTCAAGGTGTCGAGGTGTCAAGTGAAGACGCCGGGCCGCGGCACCCTCGACACCTGGACACCTTGACACCTGGACACCTTGCGCATCCGCTCGACCTCGACCGGCTGACGTACGACGACCAGACGGTGTTCGAGCTGTTCCGGCGGGCGGAGACGACGGGGGTGTTCCAGTTCGAGTCGGGGGGGATGCGGCGGCTGTTGACGGAGATGAGGCCCGACCGGCTGGAGGACCTGATCGCGGCGAACGCGCTCTTCCGGCCGGGGCCGATGGACCTGATCCCGGACTACAACCGGCGCAAGCACGGGCAGGACAGCGTGCCGAAGGTGCACCCCATCGTGGACAAGCACACCGCGGAGACCTACGGCGTGATGGTCTACCAGGAGCAGGTGATGCAGATCGTCCACGAGCTGGGCGGCATCCCGCTGCGGGCGGCGTACTCGCTGATCAAGGCGATCAGCAAGAAGAAGGAGAAGGAGATCTCCAAGCAGCGGCCGGTGTTCCTGGCCGGGGCGCAGGAGAAGGGGCTGAGCAGGGCGGCGGCGGAGGGCCTCTTCGAGATGATCCTGAAGTTCGCGGGGTACGGGTTCAACAAGAGCCACTCGACGGGGTACGCGATCGTGGCGTACCAGACGGCGTACCTGAAGACGTACTTCCCGAACCACTACATGGCGGCGTTCCTGACGTACGAGTCGGGGTCGCAGAAGGTGGCGGACTGGATCCCGTACCTGCAGGACTGCCGGAATACGCGGTTTGTGGAGGCGGGGGACCGCTGTGGGGACCGGTCCCACCAGGACGGCTCTGGAGAGCATTCCGACCGGGGGGTGGGGCGGACGATCAAGGTGGGGGTGGAGGTGCGGCCGCCGGACATCAACCTGTCGCAGGCGGACTTCACGGTGGTGTACGACGAGGGGGAGGCGCGGACAGCCGCGGGCGGGCACGTGCGCTTCGGGCTGCGGGCGATCAAGGGAGTGGGGGACAAGGCGATCGAGGCGATTGTGGAGGAGAGGCACGAAGGCACGGAGGCACGAAGGCACGAAGGGGGGGATCCGTCACTCCGTGTCTCCGGGCCCTCGTGCCCGCGTGCCTACTCGTCTCTCTTCGACTTCTGCGACCGCCTCTTCACCCGCGGGCCGGGGGTCATGAACACGGCGGGGCTGGAGGCGCTGGTGAAGTGCGGGGCGTTCGACTCGGTGCACGGGCGGGGGAAGCGGGCGGCGCTGGTGGCGACGATCGAGCGGGCGATTTCGGCAGCGCAGAAGGCCGCGGCCGACAAGTCGGCGGGGCAGGGGTCGCTGTTCGGGGCGGGTGGGGAGGGGCCGGCGGAGGCGGGCGCGCCGGGGGCGGGGGCGCCGCTGGCGGGCGTGGAGGCGTGGACCGAGGCGGAGGCAATGGCGCACGAGAAGAGCGTGCTGGGGCTGTACCTCTCGAACCACCCGCTGGACCGGTGGGCGGCGTGGGCGGGGGTGTTCGTGACGGCGACGACGGAGTCGGTGAAGGAGCTGAAGCAGGACACGCGCGTGGTGATGGCGGGGCTGGTGCAGGGGGTGCGGACGCTGGTGACCAAGAACGGGCGGAGCGCCGGGCAGAAGATGGGGGTGGTGACGATCGAGGACCGGTTCGGCTCGGCGGAGGCGGTGCTCTTTGCGGAGGCCTTCGGGCACTTCGGGGGCCTGGCGGTGACGGACGCGGTGCTCTTCGTGCTGGGGCGGGTGGACCTGAGCCGGGGCGGGGCGCAGGTGGTGGTGGAGCGGCTGGTGCCGATCGACGGGACGCCCCTGCAGCCGGGGCGGCTGCGGCTGCGGGTGAACGAGCAGACCCTCAACGGGGGGGCGGGGGCGGCGCTGGACGAGGTGGCGCGCACGCTGCGGGCGGTGCCGGCGGCCGAGGCGGCGCTGCGCGACCCGCCGCCGGCGTTCCCGCTCGACGTCGTCGTGGAGGCGGGGGGGGCGCGGATCGTGCTGGATGTGGACCGCACGCTGCGGGTGACGCCCACGCCGGAGATGGTGGGCCGGATCACGCGCTCGCTGGGGGCGGGGGCGGTGCGGGTGGTGGGGGGCGTGGCGGTGGAGATGAGCGGGGGGAGGAAGTGGGAGAAGAAGTAGGGTCGGGGGGCGGCGCCGGACGCCGAGGTCGGCGGGGTAGGTGGAGGAGTAGGCGTGGTCGAGCTGGCGGCGCCCATGTCGAGTGGCGCGCCAAGGGCACCCGCTGGGCTCAAGGGCAAGCGGAGGACCACCCACCTCATCGGATGCTCTGGCAGAACCGGCCCCGAAAAGAGGACCGGTCGCAGGCATATGCAATAGCGGGGGCCCGCCTTGGTACTAACCTACGACCGCACCGGCGGCGGTTGCCGCGGTTCTGTTGGGATTCTGATGGGGTGGCGACGGTCGAGGGTCCGCGCCTTGGGACCGCCGGCGTGTTCTGTCCGCTCCTGTCCGGCCCGGACGATTGATCGGACGGAACCTGAGATGACTCGCTCCCAGCATCGCCATTCGAGTCCTGAGCGGTGTGCAAGTACTCGGGGCGCCCGCCACCGGGCCGCGATTCCTCGTCTAAAGGCGGAGAACGAGATCATCCGAAGCCCGTTGAAGCCCCCGGTTCGGACGCCACCGCCTGAACTGGCTCGTCACTGCCACTGCGCAAGTACTCATGGCTCCGCATTCGGGGCAGCACGGAAGTACAAGCCCTGTCTGTGGGTAACCACAGTGTATGCATGCGCCTCGCCTACGTCGTGACCACCGCACTGCTGAGCAAATACTCCAATAACCTATGAAGATCAGTATCCAACAGGCCACGATACCGGCTAGCCATCGTCCAAGCAGTGGGCGCAAAGGTAACACGCCAATCCCAAGTTTGTCTTCTCCGGAAGCTTTGCGAGATGCGCCCAACCGCAATCCCCACACGACCTCGGCGTTACTCGTATCTGTCGCGTCTTGCATCACCGTTATCCTGGCCGACAAGCATCGCCAAGGCCAGCCGTATTCGATCAACCACGTATCGTAACGTGCATCAACCGTGACACTAGCGGATCGCAGCAGGGCCTTTGCAGAGCGGTCAAGGGCTGGCGGTATTTCCTGTGCCGTTAGAGCAGCATGATCCGACCATACTTGGGCTAATTGAGCGGATAGTTCTGTGGAACCAACGTCGCTCGGAGATCTAAGATGCCGGAACGTAATGACCCGACCAAACCGACTTCTAAATGCACGCGTTTCAATCAGACTGTCGGCATGTAGAATCCGCCACACGGCCACACAATGATCAACCCGGGAAGCGCACACACATACAACCATGAGCAAGTTGTAGACGAGCAGAGCGATCAGGCCTGTACCTACCGTGGTTCGCACCGAAGGCCTTTCAGTTCTCAAGGTTCGACGATGGTCTTATCGCATGGCGCTTTGTATGCACACGTCGCGTCGCATCTCTGTTGATATAGATCTCCCTCTATGATGCACAACTGCACGCCGAGTTCGTAACTTCTGCGGCAAGCCGGGGCACAAAAAACCTCCATGCATCTGCAATAGAATTCGACTTCTTTGCGGAGACAATTTATGACCACCTTTCTACGGTTCCGCACACAGCATTGGAGACACTCCTCTT
>CAYWOF010000222.1:0-6196 GCA_964459825.1 uncultured Phycisphaeraceae bacterium
GCCGCCGCCGGAGTGCGAACAATCGCCCATGCAACCGGGCGAGGCGCTCGCGAGGTACCACCGGCAGATCCTGCTGCCCGACATCGGGGAGGATGGCCAGCGACGCCTGCTGGCCGCCCACGCCCTCGTGGTCGGGTGCGGAGCCCTGGGCTGCGCCTGCGCCGACCCGCTGGCCCGCGCGGGCGTGGGCCGGCTGACCCTCGTCGACCGCGATGTCGTCGAGACCACCAACCTGCAGCGTCAGGGCCTCTACGACGAGGCGGACGCCCGCGCGGGGCTGCCCAAGGCCGAGGCGGCACGCCGGCGCCTGGCGTGCGTCAACTCGGGCGTCCGCATCGACGCGGTCGTCGCGGACCTCACGGCTCGCAACGCCGCGAAGGTCGTCCTGGGCACCGAGCGCCCGCCGCCACACCTGCTGGTGGATGGCACGGACAACTTCGAGACCCGCTACCTGCTCAACGACCTCGCCGTCCGGCACGGCGTGCCCTTTCTCTACGCCGGCGTGATCGGGACCCGGGGGATGGTCATGCCCGTGCTCCCCGGCGCCGGGCCATGCCTGCGCTGCATCTTCGAAGCCCTGCCCGCCCCGGGCTCGCAGCCCACGTGCGACACCGCCGGCGTCCTCGGGCCGGCGGCGATCATCGCGGGGGCCCTGCAGGCGACCGACGCGATCAAGATCCTCCTGGGGCGCGCGGACCTCGTCTCGCGCTCGCTGCTCGAGTTCGACCTGTGGACCGGCGAGCACCGGCGCCTGGACCTCGCGCCCCTCGCCGGGCGGGCCGAGTGCCCCTGCTGCGCCCACCGGCGCTTC
This sequence comes from uncultured Phycisphaeraceae bacterium, assembly GCA_964459825.1. GTDB lineage: Bacteria > Planctomycetota > Phycisphaerae > Phycisphaerales > UBA1924 > CAYWOF01. The sequence continues at coordinate 812 of CAYWOF010000222.1, forward strand.
GAGTTTCTCGATGGCGATGTCGGGGGCGGCGCCGCCGCGCTCTGCGGCCGGGACGCGGTGCAGGTCACGCCGGGCGCGTCCGCCCCGGTGGACCTCGCGGCGCTGGGGGCGCGATTGACGCCCCACGGGCCGTGCAGCGTCACCGAGTTCCTCGCCCGGGCGCGCCTCGAGCGCGAGCCGGGCGACGCCGGATCTCCCATCGAACTGACGGTTTTCCGCGATGGACGGGCCATCGTGCGCGGCACCACCCGCCCGGAGCTGGCGCGGTCCGTGTACGCGCGATACGTCGGCGCGTGATCGGCGGCGCGCGCGGGCGCCCGGTTCGCGGTAGACTCCGCCGGGCCGTGGAGGTGCGTGCATGGGCGCAATGACGCGAGCGCTGGCGTTTGGCGGACGGCGGATTCGCACGCACGCGGAGAAACTGCTGCGCGACATCCCGGCCGAGCGGTTCGCCCGGCTTCCGGCCCTCGGGGGCGTGATCATCCAGACCAACCATCCCGCCTGGGTCTGCGGCCACCTCTCGCTCTATCCCGCCCGGATGCTGCGCATGGTGGGGATGGACGCGTCCCCGGCCGCGCCCCCCGACCGCTGGACCGACCTGTTCAAGGGGGGCTCGCCGTGCCTGGATGATCCGTCGGGGAAGCACTACCCGCCCCGGGACGAGCTGGTCTCGACGCTGCTGCGCGCCTCGGCCGAGCTGCTCGATCGCGTGGAGGGGATCGAGGATGAGATCCTGGATCGCCCCAACCCCGATGAGCAGTACCGCCAGGTGTTCCCGACCGTCGGGGCCGCGTTCGTCGTGCTGCTGTGCAGCCACGTCGCCATGCACATGGGTCAGGTCAGCGCGTGGCGCCGGTGCATGGGCATGGGCCCGGCCACGTAGCGCACCGGTCAGGGACGAACGAACGGGTTGCTCCGCATCTCGCGGGCGATCGTCGATTCCGGGCCGTGGCCGGGCAGGATCCGCGTCTGGCCGGGAAGCGTGTAGAGGCCCTCGCGGATGGACCGCTCCAGCGTCTCCGTGTCGCCCCCCGGCAGGTCGGTCCGGCCGATCGACCCCGCGAACAGGGCATCGCCCACGAACGCGATCCCCAGCTCCGGGGCGTGCAGCGTGATCCCACCCGGCGAGTGCCCGGGCGTGTGGATCACCCGCCACGATGCCCCGGCCAGATCGATCGTCTCGCCATCTCGCAGCAGCCGCGTGGGGCGGTAGGGCTCGGTCGAGATCGGAACGCCCATGCCCAGGCTCAGGTTGAGCGCCGGGCTGGTGGGCCAGTCGCGTTCGGCCTCGTGGATGAGCACGGGCAGGCCCGGGAACGCGCGGCAGATCTCCGGCACCCCCGCGATGTGGTCGGCGTGGGCGTGGGTCAGCACGAGGGCCGCGGGGCGCAGGCCCAGCTCCCGGGCGCGCTCGATCAGCGCCTCGGGCTCGAAGCTTCCATCGACGATGAACGCGCCCTCCGGCCCGGACCCGGGGACGTACGCCAGGTAGCAGTTGGTCTCGAAGGGGCCGAGCGCGAAGCCCTCGACCTGGATCGCCGGCGCGGTCATCCGCCGATCGTAGAGCTACAATTGCCCGCGCGCACGCTCGGGGGGCGCGCCCCCGGGAGACTCGATTGGCCACGACCAACCATGCCCCCGTGCTGATCCGCAACATCGACGCGGTGCCCCGGCAGCCGGTGCAGATGGAGGGGGTGCGCGGCGTGTCGATGTCGATCATGGTCGGGCGCGAGGATGGCGCCCCCCATTTCGCCCTGCGCCAGTTCCTGGTCGAGCCCGGCGGGAACACCCCCCGCCACAGCCACGACTACGAGCACGAGGTGTTCGTCATCGCCGGGAGCGGCACCGTCCTCCTGGCCGGGGCCGAACGCCCCATCCGGGCGGGGGACGTCATCTACGTCCCGGCCGACCAGGAGCACCAGTTCAAGGCCGCGAGCGGCGCCTCCGGCGGCCTGCGCTTCCTGTGCCTGGTCCCGGTCGAGCGCAACTGCGGGGGCAGCACGCCGGGAAGCTGAGTCGCGCGCCCCCCGGGCGCCCAAGGGGTGGATCCATGACCGCTGACCCGAACGACCAACCCGGAACGGCCGCTCAGACGCGCGGCGCCGGCTCGGGCGCGTGGCTCGTCGCCACCGAGCTGCTCGCCCTGGCCATGGCCATCGCCATGATCGTGGTCGGCGCCCGGCTCGGCGGCGGCTGGGTCGTGCTCGCCGCGGCGGGCTGCGTGAGCGTCGTCCTCCTCGTCCTGCTCGCGCCGGTGGCGTGGCTGCTGGCCTCACGCTTGCCCGCGCGTGGGCCCGACTCCGACGGCGGGATGGCCTCGCTCGCCCGCTCCATCGAGCGCCTCTCGGAGCAGGCCGGCCTCTCGGCCGATGCCCGGCGCGTGCTCAACCGGCGCGCCGAGCGCGAGCTGCTCTGCCGCGCCATCGAGGAGGACATCGCGGCCGAGGACTGGGACGCCGCGATGGTCCTCGTCAAGGAGCTCGCCGAGCGGTTCGGCTACCGCGCCGAGGCCGAGGAGTTCCGGCAGCGCATCGAGCGGGCCCGCCAGGTCACGCTCGACCGCAAGGTCGCCGACGCGATCGCCGGCCTCGACGGCCTGATCGTCCAGCGACGCTGGGAGCCCGCCCTGCGCGAGGCCGGGCGGATCGCCCGCCTCTACCCCGACGCCCCGCGGGTGTCGGGCCTGGCCCAGCGGGTCGAGCGGGCCCGCGCCACCTACAAGCAGGACCTGGAGCGACGCTTCCTCAACGCCGCCCAGGAGGATCGCATCGACGAGGCCATGGAGCTGCTCAAGGAGCTGGACGCGTACCTGACCGAGGAAGAGGCCGAGCCCTACCGCGAGGTGGCCCGCGGCGTGATCGGCAAGGCCCGCGAGAACCTCGGCGTCCGCTTCAAGCTGGCCATGCAGGACCGGCGCTGGAACGAGGCCGCCGCCACCGGCGAGCGGATCATCGCCGAGTTCCCCAACTCGCGCATGGCCACCGAGGTTCGCGGGCTCCTCGACGTGGTGCGCGACCGGACGGCGGGCGGCGAGGCCCCGGCCCACACCGTCTAGATCGACCGCGCCGGGCCCGCCTCGCGCCGGCGCCGCGCCGCGATCACCCGCGGCAGCCGCTCGACATCGCGGAGGATCGACGGCTCCTCGAGCAGCGGGTGGCGCTGCGCCAGGTCCAGCCCCTCCGGCGCCGTCGAATCGGCCACCTCGATGAGGATCAGACCGCCCGGGCGCAAGTGCCGGGGGCCGGCCTCGAGGATCGGCCGGAAGAACCGCAGCCCGTCCGGCCCCGCCCGCAGGGCCAGCGCCGGCTCGTGGTCGCGCACGTTGGGCGCGACCGCCTCCCACTCGTGATCGGAGATGTACGGCGGATTGGCCGCCAGGTAGTCGAGCCGACCCTCGGCGCCCGCCACCGGGTGGGAGGCGAGGGCCCCCAGCAGGTCGCCCTGCAGCAGCTCCAGCCGATCGGCCACGCCGTGCCTCGCGGCGTTCTCACGCGCCACCGCCAGGGCCTCCGCCGAGGCGTCCGTCGCCACGACCCGCGCCGCCGGCAGGTTCTTGAGCAGGGCGATCGCGATGCACCCCGAGCCCGTGCAGACGTCCGCGATCAGCGGCTCCCCGGGTGCGGGCGATGCCCGCGCGTGGCGCAGCACGTGCTCCACGATCGTCTCGGTCGCCGGACGCGGGATCAGCACCCGCCGGTCCACCCGCAGCGGCAGCCCGAAGAACCACGCCTCGCCGACCAGGTACTGCACCGGCTCGTGGCGCAGCGCCCGGGCCACGAGGTCGCGCAGCGTCGAACGCTCGAGCTCGGAAGCCGGCCGATCCGCATCCATGTACAGGCGCAGGCGATCACACCCGATCACGTGGGCGAGGAGCAGCTCGGCCAGCAGACGCGGCGAATCGAGCCCCTGCCGGGTGAAGGCCTCGGTCATCCACGCCAGGAGCCGGCGCGTGGTCCAGGATTCCGTGGGGCGGTGGCGGGACGGCACGGGCCAAGTCTACGGGCAATCGTGCGCCCGGTACGGCCCGCGTTCCGGTGCGCCGGCCTCACCGCCTCACGTCACCCTCCCCCCCTCGACACCGCGACATCGCTTCAGGAAGGTTTCCTGATCGGCCCGTGACGGGCGGAATCACCCGACATCCAAGATCCAAGAAACACGAAACGGCCGTGCGGGTTCCCCTGGTTCCCGTTTCTTGTTTCTTGGATCTTGGCCGCGCCGCTACCCCACGCGCAGGCATGCGCCGGCCAACGCGACCGGAAGCTCCCTCAGGAACCCGCCTCGAACACGGCCTCTCCGCCGATGTACGTCCGCAGCACGCGGGTCCCCGGGATGTCGCCCTCCGGGCAGAGCATCACGTCCTGATCGATCACGATGAAGTCCGCCAGCTTGCCGACGGCGATCGACCCCCTGGCCCCCTCCTCAAACCCGCCGAACGCCGCGCCGAGCGTGAACGCGCGCACGGCCTCCTCGCGCGTCATGCGCTCGGGCGCGAGCCACCCTCCCGCGGGCTCGCCCTCGGGGTTCCGGCGCGTGACGGCCGCGTACAGCCCGAGGAACGGGTTGACGCTCTCCACCGGGAAGTCGCTCCCCGCGGCGATGGCTGCGCCCGACCGGAGGAGCGAGGCCCACGCGTACGCCCCGCGGGCCCGCTCGGCGCCCACGCGCGCCTCGACCCAGCGCATGTCGCTCGTGCAGTGCGTGGGCTGCATGGAGGCGATGACCCCCAGGGCCGCGAAGCGCGGGATGTCCAAGGGCGTCAGGAGCTGCGCGTGCTCGATCCGGAACCGATGGTCCCGGCCGGCCCCCTCATCCCCAGAGGCTCGCAGCGCCCGCTCGTAGGCGTCGAGCGTCTCGCGGTTGGCCCGGTCGCCGATCGCGTGCACGCAGAGCTGCACGCCGTTCGACGCCGCCAGCGCCGCCAGCGCCTTCACCTCGTCGACCGGCGCCGTGTTGAGACCGCTCGTGGAGGGCAGATCGCTGTACGGGTCGATCAGCCAGGCGCCGCGCGAGCCGATCGCGCCGTCGATGGTCTTCTTGATGGCCGCAATCGTCAGGTGGTGATCGTGGAGGCCGACGGCCTTGTAGCTGGCCATCTTCGCGGCGATGTGCTCGTTGCTGTCGCGCACCATCACCCACAGGCGGATGCCGAGGGCACCGGCGTCGGCGGCCTGCTTGATGACGTCGATCGTCTCGAAGCTCTCACCGGCGTCCTGGAACGACGTGACGCCCTTCTCGAGCGCGGCCTGCACGGCCAGCTCGATCTGGCGGCGCTGGTCGGCGGCGCGCTCCTCCGGCGTCTTCGTGGCGTTCCAGGTCGCCAGGGCGTCGCCGGCCAGGCGCTCGGCCGTCTCGACCAGCACCCCGATGGGCCGTCCGGCCTTGTCC
>CAYWOF010000223.1:0-6127 GCA_964459825.1 uncultured Phycisphaeraceae bacterium
CGCTTCTGGGGGGTCGCCGCCGCCTGACCCTTGCCACGATTATGGACTACACCCCCGCCGCCTGACCCTTGCCACGATTATGGACTACACCCCATCCTATCCACGGGTTTGCCCAGGGAGAGCCCCGCGCTACCATTGCCCCCTCCGATGTCGGCCGGGCACGAAGCCGGGGCCACCCGCCCCGCCCCGATCGCCGGCGCGGGATTGTCACGAGACCCTCCATGTTCGCCATCATCGAAGAGTCCGGCGGCCAGCGCAAGGTCCGCGAGGGGGAGCAAGTCCTGATCGACCTCGTCGGCGAGGGCCAGTCCAAGCCCGGCGACAAGATCACCTTCGATCGCGTGCTGGCCATCGGCGAGCCGGGGAGCACCGCCGCCAGCGGAAAGGCCCGGCTGGGTACCCCCTACGTGCGCGGGGCCGCGGTCACGGCCGAGGTCGTCGAGCCGGTCGTCCAGGGTGAGAAGCTCCACATCTACAAGTTCCGCCCCAAGAAGACCTACCGGCGCAAGACCGGCCACCGGCAGCGGTACACCTCGGTCCGGATCACGTCGATCAAGGCCTGAATCGGGGCCCGGCCCCGGGGCACGCCGCGCCCCCGGGCGCGCCGCGCCCGACGCCCGAGCCTCCCCGTCCGCGTGGCCTACGCCGGGCGCCGGACCTCGGGTTGCGCACGCACGAACGTGCCCGTCTCCCGGTCCTTCACCACGCCCGGAAACGCCAGCGCGCGGCCATGCGCCACGGCGTACACCCCCGGGGGCAGGGTGCCCGCCGCGAAGATCGCCTCCGTCAGGTTCTGCAGCGCATCGGACCGCTTCATCTCGAAGGGGCGCATCGCGGCCGTCAGGATGATCGGCACCGCCGGGCGCGGGATGTCGGCCAGCAGACGCTCGCCCGTCAGGGCCAGCGTGTCGGTCCCGTGCAGGACCACGATCCCGGTCACCTGGCTCGGACGCTCGGGCGCCCCCCCGGCCGCCCGCACGGCCTCCACCACGCGGGTCCGGTCCTCGTCGGTCATGAACAGGCTGTCCTTGCTCAGGAGCTCGACGATGCGGACCGTCGTCTCCTCCAGGCGAAGCCGCCCGAGCATTCGCCGGACGATCGAGCCGCGGTTCTCCAGCTTCCCGGTGGCCTCGTCGTAGGTCTTCTCGATCGTGCCGCCGGTGGTGATGAGCGTGACGTGACGCATGGATTCGCCCTAAGAATAGGGCGATTCGCGATCCCGCGCCGCGCCCCTCATCGCCGCGAGCGTCGCGAGCCGATACGCTATGCCGTGATCATCCACCTCAACGGCCAGCTGGTCCCGGTCGAGCAGGCGGCCATCAGCCCCTTCGACCGGGGGTTCGTCTTCGGCGATGGCATCTACGAGGGCCTCCGCTCCTTCCGGGGGCGCATCGTGGCCCTCGACAGGCACCTGCGGCGCATGCGCGCCGGCCTGGCGGAGAGCCGGATCGACTTCGACCCCGCCCCGCTGGGCGCTCTCAGCGAGCAGCTCATGGCCGCCAACGCCCTGCCCGACGCCTTCGTCTACTGGCAGATCACCCGGGGCGCGCCCCTCCCGGGCCAGCCGGTCCGGACGCGGGTGCCCGGCGCCGGCATGCGCCCCACCGTGTTCGGCTACTGCTCCTCCCAGCCGCCCCTCGAGGCCTTCACCGAGCCCCCCACGTGCACCGCGGCCGTCCGGCCCGACACCCGCTGGCAGCGCGGGCACATGAAGTCCATCGCGCTCATGGGGAATGTCATCGCGGCGATGGAGGCCCGCGAGGCCGGCGCCCAGGACGCGATCTTCGTGCGCGGCGGCCTCGTCGCCGAGGGCACCGCCACCAACGTCATCCTCGCCCTGCCCGAGCCGGGCGGCGCCACCCGCGTCGTCACCCCCTCCCTCAGCAGCGTCTCGATCCTCGGCGGCATCACCCGGGAGCTGCTCCTGGAGAACGCCCCCCAGATCGAGGAACGACCCGTGCGGGTCGAGGAGCTGTTCGCGGCGTCCGAGATCATGCTCGTCGGCTCGACCTCCATGGTCACCAGCGTGCTGATGGTCGACGGGCGCCCCGTCGGCACCGGGCGCATCGGCTCCATCGCCCGCACGCTCCTCCGCACCCTCGTGCGCGCCATCGAGCTCGACCTGGGCCTGGCCCCGGCGGCGACCGTCGCCATCGTCCCGGGCGTGGGCGCTAAGCTCGGACCATGCGGGACCTCGCAGGCCGTCGCGTAACCGTCATGGGCCTGGGCCGCTTCGGCGGCGGCCTGGGTGTGACGCGCTGGCTCGCCGCCCACGGCGCCGACGTCCTCGTCACCGACCTGGAGCCCGCGGAAGCGCTGCGTCAACCCGTCGCCGCGCTGGACGACCTCGTCGCCTCGGGCGCGGTGACCCTGCGCCTGGGCGGGCACAACGTCGCCGACTTCACCACCGCCGACCTCGTCATCGCCAACCCCGCCGTCCCGCACCCGTGGGACAACCGCTTCCTCCGCGCCGCCGCCGCGGCCCGCGTTCCCATCGCCACCGAGATCGGCCTCGTCGTCGAGCGCCTGGCGGGCGGGCGGACCATCGCCGTCACGGGCTCGGCCGGCAAGAGCACCACCGCCGCCCTCATCCACCACATCCTCCGCGCGTGCGCTCCCTCCCAAGCCGCCCTCCTCGGCGGGAACATCGGGGGCTCTCTCCTGGCCGACCTTGACATCCTCGGGGCCCAGCGCCCCGCGCCCCCACACCCCTGGGTCGTCCTCGAGCTCTCCAGCGCGATGCTCCACTGGCTGCGCGAGCCGGGCGCGGGCAGCGGCGGGAGCGCGCCCGGCTGGTCCCCCCACGTCGCCATCGTCACCAACATCGCCGACAACCACCGCGACTGGCACGGCTCCTTCGAGCACTACGCGGCCAGCAAGCGGGCGATCCTCGACTCGCAGGGTCCCGGCGATGTCGCCATCCTCGGACCCGGCGTGGCGGACTGGCCCACGCGCCCGGGCGTCCGGCGGACCGTCATCGACGCCGACGCCGCCACCGGACCCCTCGCCATCCCGGGGCGCCACAACCGGCTCAACGCGGCCATGGCGATCGCCGCGACGACCGCCCTGGGGACCGACGGCCTCGATGCGGGCGCCGCCCGGCGCGCCGCCGCCACGTTCACCGGCCTCCCCCACCGCCTCCAGCTCATCGGCGAGCACCGCGGCATCCGTTTCTTCAACGACTCCAAGAGCACCACGCCCGAGTCCACCCTCCTCGCCCTCGAGTCATTCCCGCCCGACAGGCCCGTGCGCCTCATCGCCGGCGGCTACGACAAGGGCGCCGACCTGACGCCCCTGGCCCGCGCCCCGCGCATCGCCGAGCTCTACGCCATCGGCGCCACCGGCCCGCGCCTGGTGGAGCTCAAGGGCGCCGGGCGCGCCTGCGCCACCCTCGACGCGGGCGTGGCCCGGGCCTGCGCCGATGCACGACCCGGCGACATCATCCTCCTCAGCCCGGGCTGCGCCTCGTGGGACCAGTTCGCCAACTACGAGCAGCGCGGCGAGCGCTTCGTCCAGCTCGTGCACGACTGGATCGCCGGCGCCGGCCGATCCGCCTGCTGACCTACGCGACGGCGGGTCGCTCCCCCCCCGGCGAGGCCACGAGGTAGAACCGGGCGATGGCGACCTCGACGATCTCGCCGTACTCGCCCTGCACCTGGTAGCTCCCCTCCATGGTCCCCCACGCCGTGGCGAGGGGGCAGAAGCTCGAGTAGGCGAACGACTGCCCGGGGGCGATGTCGGGCTGGCGCCCGACCACGCCCTCGCCGCGGATCTCCTCGCGCCCGCCATCGGCATCGACGATGATCCAGTGGCGCGAGAGCAGGCGGACGGGGGTGGCCCCCTCGTTGGTGATGCGGATCTTGTAGCCGAAGACGAAGCGCGGCGCCTCGGGATTGGACTGCTCGGGCAGGTACCGGGGCTCGACGCGCACGCGCACGCCGCGCGTGGTGGCCTCGGAGCCGGGCCAGACTCGGATCGTGCTCTCGTGCCCGGTGGCGGACGCCATGGGGAAACGATAGCCGGCTCACGGGCAGCCGAGCGCGAACCGGGTCTGGAAGCAGATGTAGTCGTTGATGTCCCGGAGGTTGTCGCTGTTGCAGTCGGCGTAGGTGTTCCCCAGCGCGAAGCTGGTCTGGAAGCACGCGTAGTCGTTGACGTTCAGCACCCCATCCTGGGTGCAGTCGGGGTAGCAGCCGCCCGACTCGACCGGCGCCCACACGTTCACCTCGAGGCTGTCCGGCTGGCCGGGCTGGCCCGGGCGGAAGAGCCCGAGGCGTGCCGTCCCATCCGCGGGCGGAAAGTTCGACTCGAACGAGAAGCTGTACATCGTGCCCCAGCGCAGGGCGTTGGCGTTGGGGTTCTGCTGGAAGGTCTGGCCCGTGCGGAAGACGAAGTGGCTCCCGTCCTTCTGCATCGTCCAGGCGTCGTTGGACCACGGCTCGCCGCTGTGGTACGCCGGGGCGTGGAACGTGGCGTCCTCGGCCAGGGCGGCGAACCCGATCGGGATCGACAGCGAAGAGCAGGACCGGTGGGAGTTGAGGTTCTGCACGGCGTAGTCGTAGCGCCAGCGCCCCGGGGCCAGCTGCGTCGCCTTCGACGCGACCCAGTACCGCGCCGTCAAGCCCTGCTCGACGTAGTCCACCGACTGGACCAGCACCGACGGATCGGGCGTGTTGACGCCCAGCCCGTGGTCGCGCCAGGCCATGATCGCCGGCTTGGTCCGCTCCGTCACGCCCGCGTTGGTCACGGCGAACGTGCTCGTGTTGACGATCACCCGCCGGTACGACGCGTTGTTGAGCCCGTTGCCCGCCATCGCGTCGTCGCCCGTGATGTACTGCCCCTCCACGAGGTAGATCGCCCCCGGCGTGAGCAGGTCCGCCTCCGGCACCTGCAGCCGCTTGTACGTCGCGTTGCCCGACTGCTGCCACCCGATCTGGTAGGGGTACGGATAGAAGCCCGTCGTCGCGTTCACCTCCGAGCGCGGGCCCAGGCGCGTCTGGCTCCCGTTGAGGCTGGCCGAGTACGGGTCCGAGCACCCGACGCCCAGCACCGACCCCCCGTGCCCGTTGCACGTCCCGCACAGGTTCTGCGTGAGGGCCGTGAACCCGTGCTTGAGCCACGACTGCCCGATCTGCTCCAGCCGCCCGCCGGAGAGCCGGTACATGTTCTGGGCGATGACCGGGTGCTGGTTCGTGCTCGACACCCAGAGCAGGTCCTTCGTGCCGATGTTGCACGACGTCGTCCCCACGGCGTACCCGCGCACGCCGCCCACCGCGCCGTAGTGCTGGACGCCGATCAGGTCCCCGACGATCACATCGGGGCCGGGGCGCGCCAGGGCGGGGGAGGCCAGACCCGGGAGGACGATCGCGAGAGCCGAAACCAGACGGGCCAGACGCGTGCTCTTCAAGAGGTGGACCTCCGGGAGGGTGTGAACGGGCCGCGCGGACGGGCGCCCGGCGGTCGTGCGCCGGGCACAGAATAGCGAAGGCGAGCCGGGCCGCCAAGGCCCCGCAGCGTCATTCCCTTGGGAATGTCCCCTCGCGACCGGCGCCATGCACGTCCCCCCGGAGGATCTCACCCGGGCCGCTCGCAGGACCACCCCACGGAAAAACGGCGTGCCCCGCGGGGGGCACGCCGATTCGCGTTCGGGTCTCAGGGATGGCCGGCTTAGCAGCCGAGGGCGAACGAGGTCTGGAAGGCGGTGTAGTCGTTGATGTTCAGCTGGCCGTTGTGGTCGAAGTCGGCCCGCGGGTCGCCCAGGGCGAAGAACGTCTGGAACGCGACGTAGTCGTTCACGTCCAGCAGCCCGTCCCCGTTGACGTCGGGCTCGCACGGGGCGCACGCCTCCGGGGCCGCCCCCTGGAACGCCATGCTGGAAACCGTCCCGGGCCGGTGGAGCCCGAGGGTGACCGACTGCGTCGACGGCGGCACGTTGGCGTCGAAGCGGAAGTTGTACGTCGTGCCCCAGCGGATCGCGTTGGCGTTCTGGTTCGTCGCGAAGTCCTCGGTCCGCCACGTCAGGGACGAGCTGTCCTTCGTCCACGTCCAGTCCGTGAGGGCGTACGGCTCGCCGCTGTGCGAGTCCACATCGTGGAAGCCCACGTTGGCCACCTCGACGCAGGCGCCC
>CAYWOF010000224.1:0-6116 GCA_964459825.1 uncultured Phycisphaeraceae bacterium
GGAGCAACAGGTCTTCATCCCCATCGGACCCACGCGCTTCGCGCGGGTCAGTGTCTTCGGTCTCGGGCGTCCGCACTGACCCAGCCCAGAGCGGCCGGGTCAGTGGCACAAGGCGCGATCGAATCGTCCCTCTACACCTTCCTATCCAGCAACCGATACTGCACCGCCTCCGCCACGTGGTTGCTCGTCACCCCCTCCGCGCCGTCGAGGTCCGCCAGGGTGCGGGCGACGCGACGGATCTTGTCGTAGGCCCGCGCCGAGAGCCCGAGTTCCGTCATCGCCTGGCCCAGGAGGGTGCGGGCCTCGTCGGGCATGGTGGCGAAGACGTCCAGCTGCTTGCCGCTCAAGCGCGCGTTGGGCGTGGCCGCGCCCTGGCGCCTGATCTGGCGCTCCCGCGCGGCCAGGGCCTGGTCGCGCAGCTGCTGGGTGCTCGAGCCGGTGGGGGCCTGGGAGAGCTGCCTCCACGGCACGGCCGGGGCCTCCACGTGGATGTCGATGCGGTCCAGCAGCGGGCCCGACAGCCTCGACAGGTAGCGCTCCATGGCGCGCTGGCCGACCTCGCCGGGGGCGACATCCCCCTTGGGCGTCGGGTTCATGGCCGCGACGAGCATGAACGAGGCGGGGAAGCGCACGGCCGAGTGAGAGCGGGCGATGGTGACGATGTGGTCCTCGAGGGGCTGGCGCAGCGTCTCGAGCACGAGGCGCGGGAACTCGGCCAGCTCGTCGAGGAAGAGCACGCCGTGGTGGGCCAGCGAGATCTCGCCGGGTCGCGGCACGATCCCGCCGCCGACGATCGCGGCCGACGAGGCCGTGTGGTGCGGCGTGCGCACCGGGCGCGAGGTGACCAGCCCCTGCCCGGGCGGGAGCTGCCCCGCCGCCGAGTAGATCCGCGTGATCTCGATCGCCTCATCGGGCGAGAGGGGCGGCAGGATGCCCGGCAGCGCCTTGGCCATCATGGTCTTGCCGGTGCCGGCGGGGCCGAGCATGAGGATGTTGTGCGACCCGGCCGCGGCGATCACCAGCGCCCGCTTCACCGCCTCCTGCCCGCGGACCTCGGCGAAGTCGATGGGCGCGGCCGCGGCGCGGAGCAGCTCGGCCACGTCGGGCGCCGAGGAGGGCGCCGCGTCGATCTCGCCCCGGAGCACGCCCACGGTCTCGGCGAGGGTGCGCACGGGCACGACGTCCAGTTCGGGCACGACCGAGGCCTCGGCGGCGTTCTCGGCCGGGACGATCACGCCCGTGCGCCCGAGCCTGCGGGCGAGCGCGGCCATGGCGATCACGCCGCGGATGGGCCGAACCCGGCCGTCGAGGGCGAGCTCGCCGGCGATGAGGTACTTGCGCCAGTCGCGCGGTTCCGCGCCATCGCCCGGGGGGTTGCCATCGGCGATCGGTGCCGGGCGGGCGCCCGGCGCGGCGGCTCCGGGCGGAGCCCCGGGGTGGCGCAGGATGCCCTGGGCCACGAGCAGGCCGAGGGCGATGGGCAGCTCGTAGAGCGCGCCTTCCTTGCGGACATCGCCGGGCGCGAGGTTGATGACGAGGCGCCCGCCCGGGAAGGAGTACCCCGAGTTCAGAATCGCCGACTGGACGCGCTCGAGGGACTCCTTGACGGCGGCATCGGGCAGACCGACGACCGACTGCGAGTCCTCGTCGGTGGTGTCGGCATCGACCTCGACCTCGCAGGGGAGGGCCTCGATGCCCTGCAGGAGATAGGATTGGACGCGGGCGAGCATGGCCGAGAGGATACCGAACGGAGGGCGCGGCGTGCCGGCGTTCCGCATCGGGCGCGTGGGGACACTGGGGGCCTGCAAACCGCGGCGAGGCAGGGTTTTCGGACTCACGGCGCGCTCTCCATGGGCCGAAGGTGGATGTGATGTCGAGCGCAACACACACGGCGGCAGGGGCTTCCCGCACGGTCAAGGGCCGGTCGATCGTGGCCGGAGAGGCGGTGACCAACCCGCCCCGCCCGGGCGACCTGTTCCGGGCGATCGACCCGACGTCGGGGCGCGAGCTGTCGCCGGCGTTCGGGGCGGCGGGCGACCTGGACATCGACAACGCCTGCTGGCAGGCGTGGCAGGCCTTCCAGGCGATGCAGGAGGTGACGGGGGCGCAGCGCGCGGCGCTGCTGGACGCCATCGCGATGGCGATCGTCGATCTGGGTGACGATCTGCTGGGCGTGGCCTCGGACGAGACGGGCCTGGGCCCGGCGCGCCTGGTCTCGGAGCGGGAGCGGACGGTGGGGACGCTGCGCCTGTTCGCGTCGCTGGTGCGCAAGGGCGAGTGGGTCGGCGCGACGATCGACACGGGCCAGGCGGCGCGCCGGCCGGTGCCCAAGCCGGACGTGCGCCGGATGCTCCGGCCGCTGGGCCCGGTGGCGGTGTTCGGGGCGGGGAACTTCCCGCTGGCGTACAGCGCCGCCGGGGGGGACACGGCGTCGGCGCTGGGCGCGGGGTGCCCGGTGGTGGTCAAGGGGCACCCGGGGCACCCGGGGACGGGGGAGATGGTGGCGAGCGCGGTGTCCGAGGCGGTGCGGGCGACGGGGTTCCCGCGCGGGGTGTTCTCGTTCCTGCACTCGGGCGGGACGCGCGAGTTCGCGATCGGCGAGCGGCTGGTGACCAACCCGTGCATCCGCGCGGCGGGGTTCACCGGCTCGTTCCGCGCCGGGACGGCGCTGGCGAAGCTGGCGTCGTCGCGTCCGGACCCGATCCCCGTGTTCGCGGAGATGGGGAGCACGAACCCGGTGTTCCTGCTGCCGGGGGCGCTGGAGACGCAGGGCGAGCAGATCGCCAGCCGCATGGTGGGCTCGATCACCAACGCCAACGGGCAGATGTGCACGTGCCCGGGGCTGATCTTCGTGGCGCGGGACGCGGCGGCGGAGCAGGTCGTGCGGGCGATGGCCGAGGCGCTGAACCAGTCGGGCACGCACACGATGCTCAACCACCGGGTGCGGGCGGGGTACGCCCAGCGCGTCTCGGAGGTGGCGGAGGTCAAGGGCGTGGAGATCCGGGGCGGGTCGGTGCAGGCGGGGCACCGGACGGCCGCGGCGGCGCAGACGGTGGAGGCGGGGCAGCCGATCCGGTGCTCGGCGGTGCTGTTCCGGACGACGTTCGAGGTCTTCGCGCGGACGGCGGCGCTGCACGAGGAGGTCTTCGGCCCGGCGGCGATCGTGGTGGTGTGCGACACGGCGCGCCAGCTGGTGGAGGCGGCGGCGTCGATCCAGGGGAGCCTGACGGGGACGATCTGGGCGAGCACGGCGGACGCGGCGCTGGCCCGGTCGCTGGCGGGGGTGCTGGAGCAGCGGGTGGGTCGCATCGTCTACAACGGGGTGCCGACGGGGGTGGAGGTGTGCGCCGCGATGGTGCACGGCGGGCCGTGGCCGGCGACGAACCAGGCGCACACGACGGCGGTGGGTCCGTACGCCATCCAGCGGTGGTGCCGGCCGGTGTGCTACCAGAACGCGCCGGAGACGATGCTCCCGCCGGAGCTGCGCAGCGCCAACCCGCTGGGGATCACGCGCCTGGTCAACGGGGAGCCGAGCGCCGAGCCGTTGTCCGGGCGGTCGTGAGGCCGGGTCAGGGTCCGCGCTCGACCTCGAAGACGTACTCGTCCTGGAGCGTGAGGGGGTGGGCGTGGGCGTCGAGGCCCTCGAAGACCGCCCGGAGCTTGATGCGCCGGGCCGGGCCGGCGGTCGTGCCGGGCTCGGGGGGGATGACCCACTCCGGGGCGTCCTCGAGGGGGAGGCGGTAGGTGCGGGTGGCGGGGTCGAAGAAGCCCGCGTTGGCGTCGAGATCGTTGAGGGGGATGGGCCAGACCAGCTCCTGCTGGCCGATGTCGCCGGCGCCGACGGGGCGGTAGAGCTGGACCTGGAGGGTGCCGGCGGCCTTGACGGTGTCGCCCCAGGCATCGCGGAACTCGATGTGGCACATGATGACGGGCCGGCCCTGGGGATCGCGCTCGGCGCGCGTGAGGGGGTGGATGACGATCGCCTCGGGGGGGAAGGGGTTGGGGAGGTCGGTGGCCTGGCCGGACCGCGCCGGGCCGCGGGCCGGAGGGGGGGCGGTGCAGGCGGCCAGGAGGGCGGCGAGGAGGGCGGGGACGATGGGGCGATGCGGCATTCCTCCGGAGTGTACTGCGACGGGTCAGAGGCGCGGGCGGACGGCCAGGCGAAGGGGCGAGAGGCTGGTGATCTCGTGCCCGGCGGGATCCTCGATGCGGACCTCGCAGGCGAGGTCGCCGGGGGCCAGCTCGCCGGCCTGCCAGCGGTAGGAGGCCTGGCCGGCGGCGCCATCGCCGACGATGGTCATGGCGCGCTCGGCGATGGCGCTCCCGTTGAGGGTGTAGCGGAGCGTGACGGCGGCGCCGGTGAGGTCGATGGGGGCGCCGTCGGCCGCGTTGGTGCAGGTGACGAGGAGGGTCGAGCCGGTGTCGGACTGGACGAGGTCGGCGGGCATGTCAGAACTCCACGGTGCGTTCGGTGGTGCGGGCGAGGGTGGCGGCGGCGGTCGATCGGCGCGCGGCCTCGGCCTCGCGCGCGACCGTCGGGGCGAACTCGAGCGTGCGCTCGTGCGTGGCGGTGATCTCGGGCGCGGGCTGCCCGCCGGCGAAGCCGAGGTTCATGAGGAGCAGGAGCATCAGACCTCCAGGTAGACGATGTGGCCGGCGATGGCGACGGCGGCGCTGAGGCTCACCTGGAGGGCCTTGCCGACGCCGGTCTCGAAGTGGCCGACGGGGCTGAAGGCCAGCGCGAAGCCGCGCGGGCCGCCGGAGAGGGCGATGGGATTGGTCGCATCGCCCGAGAGCGCCGTGGGCGTGTCGTCGCGGAGGTAGAGGCTGACATCGCCGGCGGCGACGACGAGCATGGAGAGGACGCTGAGCTTCCTGCCGGCGACGGCCGGGAGGAGGGTGGTGACGCCCGCGGCCGAGGCGCCGATCCTGGCGAACTTCGGCGTGAGGGCGACGGCCCCATCCATGACGGCCGAGCGGGCGAGGGCGGCGCCGACGGGGAGGGGGTTGGCCGGGCTGGCATCGGTGGCGGAACCATCGGCGCCGAACTGGACCTTGACGCGCTGGACCTTGACGCCGGCGCCGAGGTCGTCGGTGGAGATGGTGTCGCCGCCGGAGCCGGCGTTGAGGGTGGTGTTGTCGGGCATGGGGCCTCCGGGCAGATGGCAGATGGCAGATGGCAAATGGCAAATGGCAAATGGCAAATCGAAAACCGAAGACCGAGAACCGCAAACCGAGAACCGAAAACCGAGCACCGCCGAGCACCGGCTCACCCGATGAGGCAGCCGGCAGACGGGATCGCG
The DNA here is from genome assembly GCA_964459825.1 of uncultured Phycisphaeraceae bacterium. Classification (GTDB taxonomy): domain Bacteria; phylum Planctomycetota; class Phycisphaerae; order Phycisphaerales; family UBA1924; genus CAYWOF01. The sequence goes on from CAYWOF010000224.1 coordinate 5,304, forward strand.
ACCTGGTCGCGGATGAGGAGGCCGAGGCGGGGGAGCCGGGTGGGGTCGTCGGCCCAGGCGCCGGCGCCATCGTCGATGGTCCAGGCGAGCTGGCCGGCACCGATGGCGCAGGCCGCGAGATCGGCGAAGCTCGCCCCATCCTCGATCTGGAGCGTGCCCGGCGCGGTGGAGGCGGCGGAGTAGGTCAGCGCGAAGCGGTAGGTGCGCCCGCCGACGAGGGTGAGGGGGGCGAAGAGGATGGCGGCGATGTCGGCGGCGCTGGAGGGGATGGGGACGGAGCGGAGGGGCGTGTCGCCGGGCCCGGCGCCGCCCTCGAAGACTTCGAGCCCCGTCGCGTTGGTCAGGGCGCTGGCGAAGAGGCCGGAGACGATGAGGTCCTCGGTGAGGGCGGTGACCTTCATCCCGCGCTTGAGGCTGCTGCTGGTGTCGCCGGCGGCCCGGGTGAAGGGGCAGCCGAGGAGGGAGCCATCGGCGAAGCGGAGAACGACGGGTGGCGCGCCGCTGGCGAGGGTGCTGGTCGAGAAGCCGTTGGAGGTGGTGGCGGAGCGGACGAAGGGGAGGAGGTCATCGCCGGCGCGCAGGCCGCCCTGGTGGAGGATGGAGGGGTAGTTGACGGCCGGGGCGGCATCGGCGTTGGAGAGGACGATGTAGTAGACCGTGCCGGCGGAGACGGTGAAGGGGGCGCCGAAGGTGCAGCGGGCCCAGAGGCCGGCGGCGCCGGGCCAGGCGACGGGCTGGCTGGCGTGGATGGTCGAGCCCGGGCTCTTGTTGGTGGCGTAGTTGCGCAGCTCGACGGCGAGGTTGCCGGGCGTG
>CAYWOF010000225.1:0-5134 GCA_964459825.1 uncultured Phycisphaeraceae bacterium
ATCGGGGCCTTCAACGCCAACATGCCCTACGACGAGTTCATCCGCGAGCAGCTGGCCGGCGACCTGCTCCCCGGCGCGACGGCGGACCAGCGGATCGCCACGGCGTTCAACCGGCTCCACCGCCAGACCAACGAGGGCGGCTCGATCGACGAGGAGTTCCGGCAGGAGTACGTCTCCGACCGCGTGCAGACGTTCGGCACCGCGTTCCTCGGGCTCACCCTCGAGTGCGCCCGGTGCCACGACCACAAGTACGACCCGATCCCGCAGCGCGACTACTACAGCCTCGGCGCGTTCTTCGGCGCGATCGACGAGGCGGGGACGTACCCGTACTCGACCGGCGCGACGCCGCGCCCGGCCATGCGATTGCCCACGCCCGAGCAGCAGGAGCAGCTGGCTCGCCTCGAGAGGGCCGTCGCGGATGCGGAGGCGGCGTACGCGGCGCGCCGCGCGGCTCGCCGCTCCGCGTTGGCGTCGTGGCTGGTGACCGGACCGCGCCCCGAGGTCGCACCGCCGGTCCGGCACTTTCCGCTCGACGGCGGCAGCGACGGCCCGACCGGGCCGGCGGGCGCCACGGCCCTCGACGGCGACACGGGACCCGAGTGGCCCGATGTGCCGGCGTTCCGGCGCTGCGACCCGTACAGCCTGGACTTCTGGATGCGCTGCCCGGAAGCGCCGGTCGGGCGTGCCACGGTCATCCACACGAGCCGGTTCACCATCGAGACGGACCAGCAGGGCTACCAGGTCATGCTCAAGGACGGGCGCCTCTGCTGGGAGGTGATCCACCTCTGGCCGGGATCGGCCGCGGCGGTGCGGACGGCGGCGCCGTTCCCGCCCGGTCGCTGGGTGCACGTCGCGCTGACGTACGACGGATCCTCGCGCGCCGCCGGCCTGGCGATCTACCTCGACGGCGTGCGCGCCGAGGCGGAGACGGTGGGCGACCATCTCGACGGACCCGCCACGGTGCGCTCGTTCCAGGTCGGCTTCCGCGAGCGCGACCAGGGGTTCAAGGGCGGCGCGGTCGATGACCTGCGCGTGTTCGACCGGGCCCTGACGGCGCTGGAGGCGGCCGAGCTGGCCCAACCCGGCGCGCTCGCCCAGGCGATCGCTCGCGCCACGGACGGTCCGGGCGGGCCCGATGCGGCCGTGGAGGAGTTCTACCTGCGCGCGGTGGATGCCGAGTGCCGGAAGGCCGCGGCGGCCCTGCGCGCCGCGCGCGCCGCCCACCAGGACCTGCTCGAGTCGATCCCCGAGCTCATGGTGATGGAAGAGAGCCCGCACCCGCGCGAGGGGTTCGTCCTCACGCGCGGCGTGTACGACCAGCCCGATCCCGCCCGCCCCGTCGCGCCCGATCGCGCGATCGAGGCCCTGCTGGCGTTCGATCCGGCGTGGGCCCGGAATCGCCTCGGGCTGGCGGAATGGACGACCGACCCGCGCAATCCGCTGGCGGCCCGCGTCGCCGTCAACCGACTCTGGGCGATCTGCTTCGGGCGCGGCATCGTGCCCACGCAGGAGAACTTCGGCGTGCAGGGCGAGCCCCCATCGCACCCGGAGCTGCTCGACACCCTGGCGGCCGACTTCATCGCGGGCGGCTGGGACGTTAAGGCCATGCTCCGGCGGATCGTGCTCTCGGCGACGTTCCGGCAATCGTCCGCCTTCACCCCCCACACCCTGAGCCGGGACCCGCACAACGAGCTGCTGGCGCGCGGGCCTTCCTTCCGGCTGTCGGCGGAGATGCTGCGCGACCAGGCGCTCACGGCGTCGGGCCTGCTCGTCGAGCGGATCGGCGGCCCGAGCGTCAGGCCGTGGCAGCCGCCGGGAATCTGGGAAGATGCGGGCGCGAGCATCCAGAGCGCCTACGTCCCCGATACCGGCGACAACGCCCACCGGCGCAGTCTGTACACGTTCCGCAAGCGCACCGCGCCGCCGCCGAACATGACCGCGTTCGACGCGGGGGCCCGCGAGAAGTGCCTGGCTCGGCGCCAGCCGACCAGCACGCCCCTCCAGCCGCTCGTGCTCCTCAACGATCCGGTGTTCTTCGAGTGCGCCCGAGCGCTGGCCGCCCGCGCGGCGCGCGACGCCGGGCCCGGGCCCGATGCCCGGATCGAGCGCGCCTTCCGCCTTCTGAGCGCACGTCCCCCGCGCCCGCCGGAGTCGGCCGCCCTGCGCGACCTGCACGCCGAGCTGCTCGCGACCTACTCGGCCAATGCGGGGGCCGCCCGCGCGGTCCTCGGCTCCGACTCCGCCGACCCGGAACTGGCGGCCCTGACCCTTGTCTGCTCCACCCTGCTCGCCTCCGACGCCGTGGTCACCAGCCGATAGCCCACCCCCGAACCAACCCCCCCGTGCGACCCGACTACGAACAGCTCCTCGCCCTCACCCGCCGCCACTTTCTCGGGGCCTCCGCGCTCGGGCTGGGGGGCATCGCCCTCGGCTCGCTGCTGGGGGCGGGGCGGGGCGGCACGGGCTCGGGCCCTGCCCCAGACGGGCTCGGGACGCTCGGGCGCCCGCACTTCCCGGCCCGGGCCAAGCGCGTGATCTACCTCTTCCAGTCCGGCGGTCCCTCTCAGTTCGAGACGCTCGATCCCAAGCCGCTCCTGCGCGACCACCACGGCGAGGCGCTGCCGGACTCGATCCGCGGCACGCAGCGGCTCACGGGCATGAGCGGCAACCAGGCGATCCTGCCCCTGGCGGGATCGTTCACGGGCTTCCAGCGGCACGGGCAGACCGGGCGGTGGTTCAGCGACCTGCTCCCGCACACGGCGCGCATCGCCGACGAGCTGTGCATCGTGCACTCGATGTACACCGAGGCCATCAACCACGATCCGGCCATCACGTTCTTCTGCACGGGGCACGAGCAGCCGGGCCGGCCCTCGATGGGTGCGTGGCTCTCCTACGGGCTGGGGAGCGTCAACGCCAACCTGCCCGCGTTCATCGTGCTGGTCTCGAAGGATGCCGAGCGCGACCAGCCGCTCTACTCCCGCCTCTGGGGGCCCGGCTTCCTGCCGAGCGAGCACCAGGGCGTGCAGCTGCGCGCGGGCGCGGAGCCGGTGCTGTACCTCACCAATCCCGAGGGAGTCTCGCCGCACGCGCGGCGCGCGATGCTCGACGCCCTGGCCCGGCTCCACGCCGACCAGAGTGCCGCCACGCTCGACCCCGAGGTCGCCGCGCGCGTCGCGCAGGCCGAGATGGCCTATCGCATGCAGACCAGCGTGCCCGAGGCCACGGCGCTCGCCGGCGAGCCCGACGACGTGCTCGACCTCTACGGGCCGGACAGCCGCACCCCCGGCACGTACGCCGCGAACTGCGTTCTCGCCCGGCGCCTCATCGAGCGCGGCGTGCGCTTCGTCCAGCTCTTCCACCAGGGCTGGGACCAGCACGGCAACCTGCCCGCCGAGATCGCCCGCCAGTGCCGGCAGACCGACCAGCCCTCGGCCGCCCTGGTGATCGACCTCAAGCGGCGCGGGCTCCTCGACGACACGCTCGTCATCTGGGGCGGCGAGTTCGGGCGCACGGCGTACTGCCAGGGCCGGATGACCAGCGACAACTACGGGCGCGACCACCACCCGCGCTGCTTCTCCATCTGGATGGCCGGCGGCGGCGTCAAGCCGGGCCTGTCCTGGGGCAGGACCGACGACTACGGGTACAACATCGTCGAGAACGGCGTCCACGTCCACGACCTGCACGCCACCATCCTGCACCTGCTCGGGATCGACCACAAGCAGCTCACGTTCCGCTTCCAGGGGCGCGACCACCGGTTGACCGATGTGTTCGGCACGGTCGTCAAGGGCCTGCTGGCCTGAGCGGGGCCGAGACCCCCGGGGGTGATCCCCCCGGCGTGTGGGGCCGGCGCGAGTCTCTGTATCGCTCCCGGGTCTTTCGGTAGGATGACCGCATGCCCGCAGGTATTCTGGCGATCTCGGTGCTCGCGGCATGGTGCGGCTCGGGCGCCGGAGGGGACGATGCGCCGCCGCCGGCCATCGACTTCGACCGCGACGTGCGCCCGATCCTGGCCGACGCCTGCTTCAAGTGCCACGGCCCGCACGCGGACCAGCGGAAGGCGGGACTGCGCCTGGACCTGCGCGAGGGGCTGTTCGGGCCCACGCGCGATGCCCTCGACGAGGACCGCGATCCGGCGTTCCCGGCCCTGATCGTGGAGGCCGGGAGCCCGGCCGGGAGCGAGCTGGCGCGCCGCGTGCTCTCGCCGGATGCCCAGGAGCGCATGCCCCCGCCGAGCGCGGCTCGCCAGCTCTCCGAGGCCGAGCGTGCGCTCGTCCGGCGCTGGATCGCCGAGGGCGCACCGTGGGCCGGGCACTGGGCCTTCGAGCCGGTCCGCGATCCGGCCGCGCCCGCGGTGGGCGATGGGGCGTGGTGCCGGAACGGGATCGACCGGTTCATCCTGGCGGGGATCGAGCGTCACGCCGCGCAGGGGCTTGGGCCCGCGCCCGAGGCCGATCGGCGCACGCTGATCCGGCGCCTGAGCCTCGACCTGACGGGCCTGCCTCCCACTGTCGCGGAGGTCGCGGCCTTCCTCGGCGATGCGGCGCCCGACGCCTACGAGCGCCTGGTCGATCGCCTCCTTGCCTCGCCGCGGTTCGGCGAGCACTTCGGCGCGGCGTGGCTGGACGTGGCCCGTTACGCCGACTCCAACGGCTTCCAGCTCGACCCCGACCGCACGGCCTGGCCCTGGCGCGACTGGGTGATCGACGCCTTCAACTCCAACATGCCCTACGACCGGTTCGTCACCGAGCAGCTCGCCGGCGACCTGTTGCCCGCGGCGGACACCGAAGCGGCGACGCGCCGGCGGATCCTCGCCACGGCCTTCAACCGCAACCACCCGATCAACGGCGAGGGTGGGCGTGACCCCGAGGAGTCGCGCATCGACTACGTCCACGATCGCGTCGATGCCACGAGCACGGCGTTCCTGGGGCTCACCCTGTCGTGCGCCCAATGCCACGACCACAAGTACGATCCCGTCACGCAGCGCGACTACTACCGGCTGTTCGCCTACTTCGACAGCGTCGATGAGGATGGCGCGGGCGACAAGGGCGATATGCCCCCGCTGCTGGAGTTCAGGGACGAGGCCGGACGCGACCTTGCGGTGATGGTGATGCGCGACCGGGCCGAGGCGAGCGTG
>CAYWOF010000225.1:5144-6108 GCA_964459825.1 uncultured Phycisphaeraceae bacterium
GTGACGCACATCCTCGAGCGCGGCGCGTGGGATCGTCCCGGCGAGGCGGTCGCGCCCGGCACGCCCGCGCCCCTGCCGACGCTGGCCGCGGCGCCCCCCAACCGCCTCGGGCTGGCCCAGTGGCTCACGGACCCATCGAACCCCCTGGTCGCGCGGGTGGAGGTCAACCGGCTCTGGCAGCTGGTCCATGGGCAGGGGCTGGTCCGCACGCCGGACAACTTCGGCGTCCAGGGCGAGCGCCCGACGCACCCGGAGCTGCTCGACTGGCTCGCGCACCGCTTCGTTGCGAGCGGTTGGGATGTCAAGGCGCTGCTCCGACTTGTGGTCACCAGCGCCACGTACCGGCAGTCATCGGTGTGTCCGAGCGAGTTGCTGGCGCTCGACCCGGAGAACCGGCTGTGGGCGAGGTCCCTGCGCTACCGCCTCGGTGCGGGTGTGATCCGCGATCAGGCCCTGCTCGTCTCCGGTCTGCTGGTCGAGCGGCTCGGCGGGCCGCCCGTGAAGCCCTATCACCCGGCCGGCGTGTGGGAGGATGTCAGCTTCGGGCGCCTGAAATACGAGGCCGGCGCGGGCGAAGACCTCTACCGCCGCAGCCTCTACACGTTCTGGCGTCGCACCGCGCCGCCCGCGAACCTGTTCGACGTGTCGCTGCGCCAGCGCTGCTCGGTGCGCATCATCCGCACCAACACGCCGCTCCAGGCCCTGGTGCTGATGAACGACGAGACGTACGCGGAGGCCGCGGCCGCGCTGGCCGAGCGCACGCTGGCGGAAGGCGGCGCGGACGATGGGCTGCGCCTGGCGTGGGCGTTCGAGGTCGTCGTGGCACGCCCGCCAACCGAGCCGGAGAGGCGAGTGCTGCTCAACCGTCTCGCCGTGCTCCGCGACTACTACGCGGCGCACCCCGCCGAGGCCCGGGCCGCGGCGTGCGCCGGCGCCCGCCCCGACCCGCCGGAGGCCCGCGCCG
>CAYWOF010000226.1:0-6102 GCA_964459825.1 uncultured Phycisphaeraceae bacterium
TGATCGGGCTGGGCGAGCTGCCCGGCGGGTTCGTGGAGCCCGAGGAGCACGGGAGGACGTTCCAGGAGAACGCGACGATCAAGGCGCTGGCCTACGCGGAGCAGACGGGGCGGACGGTGATCGCCGATGACTCGGGGCTGGAGGTCGATGCGCTCGGGGGAGCGCCGGGGGTGATCAGCTCGCACTACTGCACGGACGGGCGCGAGGCCGGGATGCCGCGCGCGGAGCGGGACCGGCTCAACAACGAGCGGCTGCTGCGCGAGCTGGCCGGGGCGCCGCCCGAGAGGAGGACGGCGCGGTTCGTGTGCGTGATGGCCGTCGCCGACGAGGGAAGAGTCCGGCAGGTCGCCCGGGGCACGTTCGAGGGACGGATCGGTCTGCCCGCCGAGGTACCGCGCGGGGAGCAGGGCTTCGGCTACGACCCGGTGTTTCTGGTGGCGCCCGCGTTCACCTGCACCAGCGCGGAGCTGACGCCCGAGGAGAAGAACGCGCTCAGCCATCGGGGGCGCGCGGCGCGCGAGCTGGCGCGGCGGTGGCGCGCCGCGGGCGGATGAAACAGCGGGGCCCGGGCGTTGGCCCGGGCCCCGGATGAGCCAGTCGATGGAGTTCCGCTACTCGGCCCGCGTCGCGACGCGGGTCGCCGGGGCCGGCCCGATCAGGCCGCCGCGGGAGGCCGTCCGCTCGACGGCCTCGCGAGGGGCGTTGAGGGGCCAGGAGATCCGCGCCGGCCCCTCGCCGGGCAGGTCCAGCGGTTGGGCATTGACGCGCATGCGTCCGCGCACCCGCGGCATGTCGTCGGGCAGCCGGATCGTGGCGCTGGGCTTGATCTCGCCCTTGTTTCCGGCGGCGTCCGGGCCCGCGCAGCAGGCGCCATCGGCGCACGCCGGGAGGTAGGCATCGTTGACGAACGTGCGGACGCCACCGACGTAGCCCTGCTCCTTCAGCCACCAGCTCCGGGCCTCGTCGAGGCGCTGGAGCCCCGACCCGGGGAGCTCGATCCACGGGCTCAGCGGGATGGTCAGATGGCCCACGGTCGTGTAGAGGCGGGCGTCCTCGTTGTCGAGGGCGCCGTAGGCCTCCGGGCCCGGGCTGGGCCACGTGGACGGGTACGGGCCGTGCGTGCCCCCGAAGATCGGGCGGCCGACCCACAGCCGCCCGTTGAATCCCGGGCGGTGCACGTCATCCACCGTGTTCCCCGGATAGGGCGCTCGCGTGGCCAGCGGGCCGTTCCCCGCGTAGAGCGTCCCATAGGCTCCCGACCCTGCGCCCGCCGACACCATCACGCCCGCGATCCAAGCGATCATCGCACCCTCTCTTTCCCGTCCACGGGATTGCACCGGCGGCCCAACGCCGCCTTGGAAAGCGCCGCGCGCGGCGCTGGCCGCGGCGGGCGCTCCGTCCGTCCCCGGGGGGCCTGGCCCCCGCTCCAAGCTTGACCCGGAATTGGCGGGACGCAAGGGGCGGGCGCGGTCTAACTGGCCGGTGGGCGGCCCAAGGCCGGTACAACCGGACCGTGGAGGGCTACGCGGTGGCCGCCGGGAAGGGGAGCGTCCCGGCCGAGGTCATCCACTCGTAGGCGTCCACGACGGCGGCGACGTGCCCGCTGGCGCGGTGGTGGGTGCGCACGTGCTCGAAGGCAGATTGGGCGAGGGTCCTCCCCGCGTCCGGGTTGTCGAGGAGCGAGCGGACGACCTCGCTCCAGCGGTCGGCGCGTGGCCGGTCGACGGTGCGGCAGGTGCGGTGGTCGATCAGGTGGCCCACGAGCGGGTCGGCCGCGGCGACGACCAGCGTGCCGGAGGCCAGGGCGTCGAGGGTGAGGGACCGGTGCTCACCGAGGGCCTCGGGCAGGACGAGCATGTCCGAGCGGAGCGCCAACTCCCGGCGTGCCTCCACGGAGGGCACGAGCGTGAAGCGGTCGAGGATGCCCAGGCGCCGGAGCAGCGGCCAGGTGCGCGAGGCGCGGATCAGGTCGGCGTCGGCGAAGAGGAGGACGCGCTCGTCGCGCAGGGCCAGCGGCGCGAGGCCTTCGAGGCAAGCGCCGACGGCGGCGGCATCGCGTCCGGGCCCGGCCAGGAGGATCGAGACGGGTGTCGCGGCGCCGGGCGGAGGCCGGTGGAGCGCGGGGGCGTGCACCCCCCAGGGGGTGAGTCGAACCGCCGGCCCGCTCCCGTGCTGCTCGATGGCGCGCTTGAGCGCCGGGTCGGGCACGAAGCAGGCGATCGTCCCCGTCCCCGGGGGCCGGAGGCGAGCGACCGCCGCGGCCAGATCGGCGCGCCACACCTCGAGCGCCAGCGCGGCGCCGGTGAGCCCGGCGAGCTCGAACCCCAGCCACCAGGCGTCGCGTCCGAAGACGTGGACCACGCCGGGTTCGGAGGTCTGTCCCTCGCCGGCCTCCTCGACCTGACGCAGGAGGGCCCGGGCGCGCCAGGACCGGCTCAGCGTCAGGCCGCCATCGTCGTAGAGCACGGGAACGGAGTGGAGGGTGGCCTCGACCCAGTCGCGGGAGCGTCGCGGGAGGGCGTGGAGCACGCGCACGCCCTCATCGACCAGCCCGATCTCCAGGCGGGAGAGCATCGAGCGCTCGCGGGCCGCGAACGACGCGTCCGCCAGGATGATCGCGCGCATGGCGCGATGATACCGGGTGGGGCGGGCCGGGGGGAGCGCCGGGCGTCAGGCGATCGCGGACCTCGCCCCGGCGCCCGCGGGGGACGGGCCCTCGCGCCGGACGCAGACCCAGTGGTGCGGCGCGAGCTCGAGAAGCTCGGAGTCGGCCCGTCCGCCGGGGCCGCTCGCGGGGCCCTCGGGGGGAGCCGTGTCGGGCCACCAGGCGCGCCGGGGGCGCCCGATCCCCGAGAGATCGCGGGCCAGGGCGGAGTCCTGCATGGACTGCGTGATGGTGGTGAGGCGTTCGCGCCGACCGCCGAGGCGCGGGATGCAGGCGAGCAGGGCGCGGGTGTAGGGGTGCAGGGGAGATGCGAAGAGCGGGCGGGTGCCGGCGCACTCGACGATGCGTCCGGCGTACATGACGCACACGACGTCGGCGTGCCGGGCCACGACGCCCATGTCGTGCGTGATGAGGAGGATCGCCAGCCCGTGCTCGCGCCGGAGGCGCCCCAGCAGGGCGAGGATCTGGGCCTGGATCGTGACATCGAGCGCCGTGGTGGGCTCGTCGGCCAGGAGCAGGCGCGGGCGGCAGGCCAGGGCCATGGCGATCATCACGCGCTGGCGCATGCCGCCGGAGAACTGGTGGGGGTACGCGCGCAGGCGCCGGGGCGCCTCGGGGATCCCGACCTCGGCCAGGGCGTCGATCGCGGCCCGGCGGGCGCGGCGCCGGGAGGCGCCCTGGTGCAGGCGCACGGCCTCGACGATCTGGTCCCCCACGGTGTACACGGGGTTGAGGCTGGTCATCGGCTCCTGGAAGATCATGGCGATCTCGCCGCCGCGGATCGCGCGCAGGCGCCGCTCGGGCGCCCGCAGCAGGTCCACCTCCCCCAGGCGCGACGAGAACAGGATGCGCCCGCGGTCGATCCGCGCCGTGGCCCGCGGGAGCAGGCCGAGCACCGAGAGGGCGGTGACCGACTTGCCGCACCCCGACTCGCCCACGAGCGCCACGACCTGCCCGGGATGCACGGTGAGGCTCGCGCCATCGACGGCCGGTGCGCGAGTCCCGCCGGCCCCGGGGAACGAGACGGCGAGGTCCTCGATGCGCAGCAGGGGAGGCCGATCGGGCCGGGCGCCCGTCGGATCCGGCGCGGGGACCGTCACGGGCGCCTCCGGCGCCTGGGGTCCATCGCCTCACGCAGGCCTTCGCCGACGAAGTTGAGCGCCACGAGCGTCACGCCCAGCAGCAGGCACGGGAAGACCAGCAGCCACCAGCGGCTCTTGTAGGCGTTGAGCTCCCCCAGCCCATCGGCCGCGAGGTTGCCCCAGCTGGGCAGGGGCGGACGCACGCCGATGCCGAGGAAGCTGAGGAACGACTCCTGCAGGATGGCCTGTGGCACGGTGAGCGTGGCGTACACGACGATGGGACCGACCAGGTTGGGGAGGATGTGGCGGACGAGTTGGCGTCGCCAGGGCACGCCGATGGCGCGGGCGGCCTCCATGAAGGGCCGGGCCTTGAGCGAGAGCACCTGGCCGCGGACCACGCGCGCCATGGTGAGCCAACTGACACCGCCGATGGCGGCGAGGAGCACGGTGAGGTCGAAGGCGGCGCGGGCGCCCTCGGAGATGGTGCGCGGCCGCAGGCGGGGAACCTGCGCGGCGCGGGCCTCGATGGACGCGCGCAGCGCCTCATCCTGGGCGAGCAGCGTCTCGACGCTCCGGGGGGCCGGGTCGAGGCCTCGCTCCCGGGCCACGGCGGCCGCCTCGTTCCGGACCCATGCGGCGCGGGCGTGGGCCCGCGTGAGGTGCTCATCGAGGAGCGCATCGCTCGCCACGGCGAGGAGGACCACCAGGAGCACGTAGGGCAATCCGTAGAGCACATCGACGATGCGCATCATGGCGGCATCCGCGAGCCCGCCCAGGTACGCCGCCAGAGCGCCGTAGATCGTGCCGATGAGCACGGAGAGCAGGGCGGCGGCGATGCCGATGCCGAGGGAGATGCCGCCGCCGGCGAGGCAACGCACGAGGAGATCGCGTCCGAGCGCATCGGTCCCGAGCCAGGGGCGCGGCCAGTGGCGACGGAGCTCGGCGGCGGCGGGCCCATCGGTCGAGGTGAGGGCCTGGGTGAGATCGAGTCCGTGCCGGGCCGCGACTTCTCGGACGGTCGCGTCGTCCACCAGGGCGTTCATGCGCCGGGCCTCATCCGGGTCGGCGGGCCACCAGAACGGAGGCAGCCGGCCGGCCCGTGGCGAGCCCGCGTTGAAGCGTGGGGAGCTTTGGCCCCCCTCCCCCGTGGCGACGGGCGCGAGCGTCCACGGGAGGGAGCCGAGGCAGAGCGCCACGATGGACCCGAGGATGACCAGGCCCAGGAGCCCGATCCCGCCCCGACCAAAGACCGATCGACGGGACGCGACAACCGTGCTGCTCTGCTTTCTGGACACGGCGGCCAGCGTAACGATGGGGCGCGGGTGCCGCATGAAGGCGGCGGAATCCGCTTGCCAGGAGGCGGGGGGAGTGGTAGGTTGACGGGTGAGCAGGGGAGTCGCTGCCCCAACGCAGCGGCGCGTGGCCAGGTCACTGGCCGTGACAAGCAACGCCCGCCGGCCCGTTTCGGGGTCGGTCGGTCGGGCGTGCCACCCCAGCCCCCGACAGGAGTTTGAAGATGGGAACACGAGTTTCGTGGTGCTGCGCCGTTGTCGCCGTGGCCGGGCTCGCCGGCTCGGCCGCCGCGGGGCCTGGCGCCAAGAGCGGCGCCGGCCCGGCCAAGAGCGCAGCCCGGGCGCGGACGGTGCTGCCGACCGTCGGCACGGATGGCGGGCCCTTCACCGAGAACTTCGACACCTACGCCAACGGCTCGAACATCGCGGGCCAGGGCGGATGGGAGATCTGGTACACGGGCGGCGTCAACGGGCAGGTGACCAACGCCCAGGCCGCGAGCGCCCCGAACTCGCTGCGCCTGTTCAACCTGAGCGACATCGTGCAGCGGTTCAGCATCACGGACGGGAAGTGGACGTTCAAGGTCAAGACGTTCGTGCCCTCGAGCAGCCCGCCGGGCCTGGGGTGCTTCATCATCATGCTGAACCAGTACGGCGGGCCGGACAACTGGTCGATGCAGATCGCCCTCAACGACACGACGTCGGGCACCACGCAGACGCAGCCGTACATGGTGGAGAGCCAGTGGGACGGGGCGCTGCTGCCGCTGATCCTCGACCAGTGGGTCGAGTTCCGGGCGGAGATCGACCTCGACGCCGACACGTGGGACAGCTTCTACGGCGGACAGCCCCTCTCGACGGGCCTGATCTGGACGAACAACAACTTCGCCAGCGGGCCGGGCATCACGTCGATCGCGGCGCTGGACCTCTTCAGCTTCGGCATGGACCCGGCGTACTACGACGACGTGTCGCTCGTCCAGGAGGGCGGGTGCTACCCGGACTGCGACGGCAACAGCACGCTCAACGTGAACGACTACATCTGCTTCCAGACCAAGTTCGCGCTGGGTGA
>CAYWOF010000227.1:0-6099 GCA_964459825.1 uncultured Phycisphaeraceae bacterium
GCGGTTGGTCGCTCATGCCGCCTCCCAGACCCACCGGCTTCGATGGGTTCGTCCCGGTTGGCCCCGAGTCCTGGCCCGTGGCCTCCCCACCGGGAGGAGCATATCTGGGCGGGTCCCTCGAATCGGCCCGCCGGGCCGACGGCGCACCGCCCACGGAGGGCCGGGCGCCGCCCGGCCGCCGGACCGTATCATCTGCGCATGCCCCTCACCCGCGAGCAGATCACGCAGCGCGCCGCCCGCGAGCTTCGCGACGGCTACATCGTCAACCTGGGCATCGGGATGCCCACGCTGGTCGCCAACTACATCCCCCCGGGGATGGACGTCTGGCTCCAGTCCGAGAACGGGCTCCTCGGCATCGGGCCGTTCCCGGTCGAGGGAGGCACGGGGGAGCACGAGGGCGCCGGCGTGGATCCCGACCTCATCAACGCCGGCAAGCAGACCATCACGGCCCGGCGCGGCGCCAGCTACTTCTCGAGCGCCGACTCGTTCGCGATGATCCGCGGCGGGCACATCGACATGTGCATCCTCGGGGCCATGCAGGTGAGCCAGGAGGGCGACATCGCCAACTGGATGATCCCGGGCAAGATGGTCAAGGGCATGGGCGGGGCGATGGACCTGGTCGCCGGCGTCCGCAAGATCGTCGTCACCATGGAGCACAACGCGAAGGACGGCGGGGCCAAGCTCGTCCGGAAGTGCTCCCTCCCGCTCACCGGGCAGCGCTGCGTCACCATGCTCATCACCGACCTGGCGGTGTTCGAGTTCGACCCGGGCGCTCGCCGGTTTGTGCTGCGTGAGGTGGCGCCCGGTGTCACCGTGGATGAGGTCCGGTCGAAGACCGAGGCCGAGTTTGTGGTGGGAACGACCGTGGGCACCATCGCGTGATGAACGCGGCGATCGGGTGGCGCGCCACCGTGGTCGACGCGAACGGGGTGCGGCGCCGGCCGGCCCCGACCCGGCCCCCGCGGCACCGCCGTTCGGCATTCGTTTGAGAGAACGGAACGACGCGGTGTTTCCCAACAATGGGAGGACGTCGCGTCCCGAACGCCCGTAGGCCTCAGCGGACGGGGTTTGCCTCTTGGTCTCCGTTTTGCAGATCGGTATCCTCGAGCGGGATGGAGTTCCGGATCCGAGCGGTGCCCGCTCCTTGACCCCGGCTCCGCAACGAAGAGGAAAGGGTGCGACCATGAAAAGCAACGGACTCTGGCTTGGGGCGCTCGCGTGCGTGGCCCTTGCGGGCTCGACGGCGAACGCGCAGATCGCGATCTCGGAGCACAACTTCAGCCAGTACGGCTGGTCGCAGGGCCAGATCTGCTTGCCCTGCCACACGCCGCACTTCGCCAACCCGGACGTTCCTCGCCTGTGGAACCACGCGTTGACGACGGCGACGTACCAGATGCACGGCGGGACGGGCACGGCGGAGGACAACTTCGACGTCGTGAGCCGGATGTGCCTCTCGTGCCACGACGGCACGGTGGCCCTGGACAGCTTCGGCGGCCAGACGGGCACGACCTTCATGGGCGCGACCGGCAACCTGGGCACCGACCTGGAGGACGACCACCCCGTCGGGTCCGACGCGGAGTATCCGCCGACGCCGCAGCCCTCGTGGTGGGCGGGCGCCTTCAACCCGACGACGGGCACGGGCTCAACCGTCGGGACGGGGGCGAACAGCCTGCGGCTCAAGGCGTGGGACGACAACGGCACGACCAAGTACGTGGTGGGGTGCACGACCTGCCACAACGCCCACAACCGCGGCAACTACCCGCACATGACCGCGATCAGCAACGCGTCGAGCACGATGTGCCTGGTCTGCCACATCAAGTGACACGTTCGGAGTTGGGAGAGTAGTGCAGGTTCTGCACGACCCGCCCCGGCGATCGCCCCCCCCTTCCTCGCGGGCGAAGCCGGGGCGGTGGCTTTGTATAGTCATCCGACCGGCCCGCGGCCCGGCGCGGGCCGGGCGGAGCACAGCGCTGGCATCCCGTTTGATGCCATGGGAATGTTCCATCCGAGGATGACGCCATGAAGACGCCACGACGACTGCGGGGCCGACACCGGGTGCTGCTGGCCTGCGCGGCCTTGGGCCCGCTGATCCTGGGAGGGTGTGCCGGCACGGGAGAGGGCGGCAAGGGCGAGGGCGCGCCGGCGCCCGTGACCGGCTCGTACGCGTTCTGGCCGCTGTTTCCCGATGAGCCTCGGCTGCAGTATCTCCGGTCCCTCGACGGGAGCGATGATGTCTCGCCGAGCAAGTCGAGCGGGATCGAGCGCCTGGTCTTCGGGCCCGAGGCGGAGCAGGCGGCGAGCATCGAGAAGCCCTACGGCGTTGCGATGCGCGATGGGAAGATCTACGTCTGCGACATGCGCGGGGGCGCGCTCATGGTGATGGACCTGCGGAAGAAGCAGACACGGCTCGTGGGCGTTTCCGGCGTCAACCGGCTGAGCCACCCGGTTGGCGTGGCGGTGGCCGACGATGGGCGGATCTACGTCGCCGACAACGAGCGCGGGGCGGTCCTCGTCTACGATGCCCAGGAGCGTTACACCGAGGCGCTGGGTTTCCCGGGCTTCAAGCCGGTGTCGCTGGCGGTCCATGGCGATCGGCTCTACGCGTGCGACATGGCCGGCCAGGCCATCCAGGTGTTCGATCGCGCGAGCGGCGAGAGGCTCGGCACGATCGGGACCGTCGGGGACGAGGATGGGCAGTTCCGCCTGCCCCTCGGCGTGGCCACGGACACGGCTGGAAACGTGTACGTCTCGGACATGATGCGCTGCCGCGTGCAGAAGTTCTCGCCCGAAGGGAGGTTCCTGGCGGGCGTGGGCACCGTGGGCGACTTCGCGGGCTCGTTCGCACGGCCCAAGCACCTGGCGGTGGACGCCGAGGGCATCGTGTACGTGGTGGACGCGGCGTTCCAGAACGTGCAGTTGTTCGACGCCGAGCTTCGCCTGCTCATGGCCTTCGGTTCGTCGGGCGAGTTCCCGGGCTCGATGAACCTCCCGGCGGGTGTCTGCGTGGCCGAGGAAGGGGTGGAGCTGTTCGAGGACCGGCTTCACCCCGGGTTTGAGGCCCGCCGGCTGGTGCTGGTGACCAACCAGTTCGGCCCGGACAAGGTCGCGGTCTACGCGCTGGGCGGGCTGCGCCCCGGATACACCGCGGCCGACCTGGCGCGGGCGGCGGCGCCCGTCTCCGCGGGCGTGGGGACCACCGAAGAGCGTCTGCGCCTGCAGGAGCAGGGAGGCCAGGAGGAACCGCTTCCGGAGGGCGCCGCGGGGGGGAGCCCCCCGAGCCCACCACCGCCCCAGGGCCCGCCCAAGTAGGCGCGGAGGTCGTCGCGGATGCCCCGAACGGCTCGGCACCGGCGTCGTGCAGGTGTTCCCGCCCCCGCGGCGATCGTCGCTCTGGGTGCGCCGCTGCTGCTGGCCGGCTGGCCGGCGTGCACGGTGACCAAGGATAACTACAAGGCCCTCAGCTTCTGGTTCGACGGCGTGCCCGATCCGAACGCGCCGAACGCGGTCGTCGATCCCGTGACGGGAGAGATCCGGTCCTACGTGTCGCTCTCGGTGCACGATCCGTTCGCGCGCGAGCAGTGCGACGAGTGCCACCGGGGGCGCCTGCGGCTCTCGCGGGCCGACTCCGACCCGTGCCTGCGCTGCCACGAGGGGATCGCGACCGAGCACGCGTACACCCACGGGCCGGTGGCGGCCGGGGCCTGCCTCTGGTGCCACGACCCCCACGAGTCGGCGCGGCCCCACCTCCTGCGTGACGCGGATCGGGCGCTCTGCACGCAGTGCCACGCGCCGGAGCTGCTGGACGTCCACCGGGTGCCGGCGCACGCCGACCCGGACCGGGCGTGCCTGGAGTGCCACACGGGCCACGGAGGCCCGCGCCCGTACCTCCTGCGGGCGGACGTGCCGGAACCGGCGCCGCCTCCGGGGCGGGAGAAATAGCGTCCCGTGCGGAGCCGACCGATCCAGCTCGTGGCCGCCGGCGCGGCGATGGTGGGCGCGGGCGAGATCCGGGCGCAGCCGGTGGCGCCGCCCGAGGAAGGCCCCGTGGTGGTGGGCGAGCGCCGGGAGGCCTGGCGGCTCTTCGAGCTGCGCGCGTTCCAGCCGGCGTTCGAGTTCTTCGGGCGTTCGCGCAGCGACACGCTCGAGCAGCCGGGCGAGCCGAAGGTCAAGGACACGGAGCTGCTCCTGCGCGAGTCGCTGGATCTCTACGGCCAGGCGTACATCGGGCACCGCAATCTGGTCGACCTGACGGGCCGGTTGTCGCTCGGGATCGAGGACCGGTTCATCGACAGCGACAGCGTCGGCACCGACGAGCACAACACCGACAACGCGAACCTCTACGACCTCAACGCCCACGTCCTCGGGGCCAGCTTCGTGCCCTTCGATCTCTACACGCGCCGGGACGAGCAGCTGCTCGACCGCGACTTCTCGACCTCGATCACCACCACCACGACCGAGTCCGGGGCGATCGCCACCGTGCGGTCCGCGGTCGCGCCCACCACCTTCCGGCTCTTCCGCCTCGAGACCGCCCAGGAGGACCAGCTCGGGCAGTTCGAGTACGGGTTCGACCAGAACACGTTCGCCGCGCAGAGCAACATCCTCGCGGCCGAGAACCACCGGCTGGAGGTGGCGTACACCTTCGACGACATCACCGAGCAGCAGGTGGGCTTCTTCCGGAACCAGTACGAGCGCCACGACCTCTCCCTCGCGGACACGTACGTCTTCGGGGCCAAGCGCCACGAGCTGCGGTCGTTCCTGCGCTGGTACGACCAGAACGGAACCCCGGGGCTGGAGGTGCTGCGGCTCGACGAGCAGCTCCTGCTCCTCCACTCCCTGGACCTGGAGACGCGCTACAGCGCCGTCGCCGAGCGGGCCACGCGCAACGGCGTGGAGCAGGACCTGCTGCGCGGCACGGCCTCCGTGCGCCACGAGCTCTTCGACAGCCTCGTGAGCACCGGGACCGTCGGGGCCCAGACGCTGTCGTCCTCGGGGGACTTCCAGAGCGACGAGGCGTTCGCGCAGGGCCGGCTGGAGTACACCAAGCGCGTGCCCCTGGGCGTGCTCGAGGCCAGCGCCGGCCTGGCGTTCAACACGGTGGAGAACAGCGCACGCGGGGGGGTGCTCCTCGTCATCGACGAGCCGCACGTGTTCAACGACCCGCTGCCGATCATCCTGAACCGACGCAACATCGTGCCCGGCTCGGTCGTGGTGACCGGGGCCACCGGCTTCCCCACCTACGTCGAGGGCATCGACTACACCGCCAGCTACTTCCCGGACCGGGCCGAGATCAACGTCATCGTCGGCGGCGGGATCACCAACGGCCAGACCGTGCTCGTGGACTACGACGTGGGCCCGGAGCCGGGGAGCACGATCGACACCATCGGCACCGGCTCCACCGTGCGCTACACGCTGTCGGAGGGGGCGCTCCAGGGGCTCTCCGTGTACGCCGCGTACCGGACCCAGGACCACTCCCTGGACGCGGCGGACCCCTCGCGGTTCGTCCTCGACGACACGCGGAACCTCATCTACGGCGTCGAGTTCCGGCGGGGCGGCGTCCGGCTGCTGGTGGAGCAGGAGAACCACGACAGCACGGTGAACCCCTACGACAGCACGCGCTTCGAGGCGTTCTACGACCGGCTCCTGGGGGTGGGCTCGACGCTGGGGTTCGACGCCACGCACGAGCTCATCGACTACGCCTTGCCCGAGAACCGCGTGTCGTTCTCACGCGTCGGGGCCCGCTGGATCCAGCGGGTCGACCGGAACCTGGAGCTCAACCTCCGGCTGGACTACCGGGACGAGCGCGACGACCTCTCCGGCGATTCGCGGGGCTTCGACCAGCGTGTCGGCGTGTTCTGGCGCAAGAACCAGACCACCGTCTCGGCGTCCTTCAAGAACACGATGCTGGATGGAGACACCTCCGACACCTCCTCGCAGGTGCTCGAGGTTACGATCCGGCGGAACTTTTAGAAGGGCCCCCGCATGCGCCCCGCACCCCATCCCGCCCGCGTACCGGTCTGGATCGCCGTGGGCGCGGCCGCCACGCTGGGTTCCGGATGCGCCCGGCCGGCGGGCGTGGTGTTCGACCCTGCCAACGCGGCC
>CAYWOF010000228.1:0-6088 GCA_964459825.1 uncultured Phycisphaeraceae bacterium
ATGCTCGACACCCGAAGGTCGATCTCCCGCCCCTCCGCCACGATCCGCACCCGGCCCTCCTGCGGCAGGCGCTTCTCCGCGATGTCCATCTTCCCGATGACCTTGATGCGGGACGCGATCGCCGCGTGCATCCCCGGTGGCGGCTTCATGAGGTCGCGCAGCACCCCGTCCACGCGGTAGCGGATCCGCGTGCCCTTCTTGTCCGGCTCCACGTGGATGTCGCTGGCCCGGTCCTTCACCGCCGTCAGCAGCGCCACGTTGACGAGGTTGACGATGGGGCTGCCCGCGACCATCTTGTCGAGGTCGGTCGCGGGACCCTCGTCCACCGTCTCGCGCTCGACGACCTCCACGTCCGACTCGGACAGGCTGGTCAGGAACGCGTCCACGTCCACGTCGCCGGAGGCGTACTTCTTCACGAACTCCGCGATGTTGCCCTCCAGCGCCAGCACCGGCCGGATCTTCAGCCCCGTGAGCTGACGCAGCCGGTCGATCGCCGGGAGGCTCTGCGGCTCGGCCATCGCCACCGTCAGCGTCCCGTGCACCTTGAACATCGGGACGCACTTGAGGCGCGTCGCCTCCTCCTCGCCGATGAGCTTGAGCGCCGCCGGGTCCACCAGCCCGTGACGCAGCTGGACCCCGCGCACCCCCAGGCAGCGCGCCAGCGCCCGCACCAGCACCGCGTTGCTGATCACCTGCTGCTCGACGAGCATCTCGCCCAGCATGCGTCCGGAGGCCGCCTGCTCCGCCAGCGCCCTCTTGAGCTGCTCCTCCGAGAGCGCGCCCTCGCGCACCAGCGCCTCGCCCACCCGCATGCGCGCCGGAGCCGTCACAGGAAGCTCCTCACCGCCGTCCCCACGTCCTCGTAGTGGTCGAACTGCGACGCCACGTCCGTCAGCTCCAGCACCTCGCGCACCGTCTCCGTCGTTCCGCAAAGCTTCAGCGCCTGGCCGCTCTTGGACAGCTCGTCGGAGAGCTCCACCAGCACCTCGATCCCCCGCCCGTCCACGAAGGGGATCGCGCTGGCGTCCACCACCACCTGTCCCATCGCGCTTCCGATCGCCTCCGCCAGGCGCGTCCGGAACTGCTCCGCGTCGGCCTGGGCCAGCGGGCCCCGGGGCCGGATCACCCGCACCGCGCCCTTGGTCTGCTCGACGATCTCCACGTGGTCCCCCTCCCCCCGCTCAGGCCGCCTGCGCGGTCACCGGCAGCGTCACGGTGAACGTGCTCCCTTTGTTGAGCTGCGAGCGCACGGCGATGTCCCCGCCGTGCAGGCGCACCACCTCGCGCGCCAGCGTCAGGCCCAGGCCCGACCCCGTGATGCCCGCCAGGCGCTCGTCCTTGGCCCGGTAGAACTTCTCGAAGATCAGCTCCGTCTCGCCCTCCCCGATCCCGATCCCCGTGTCCGTCACGTCCACCACCAGGCGCCCGCCCTCCTCCTCCACCTTCACCGTCACCTCGCCCCCCTCGGGCGTGTACTTGATCGCGTTCCCCACCAGGTTGTGCAGCGCCAGCACGATCTTGTCGCGATCCCCCTGGACCAGCGGCCACTTGGGCGGGAGCGCGAACGTCAGCTTGATCTTCTTCTCCTGCGCCTGTGCCGCGAACTCGTCGCGCAGCTCCTCGAACACCGCGTCCACCCGCACGTCGTTGACCCGCAGCTTGAGCGAGCCCGCCTCGATCTCCGACACGCTGAGCATGTCCCCCACGATCCGCTCCAGCCGGCGCGACTCCCGGTTGATCACGTTCAGGCAGCTCGCCCGGACCGTCGCGTCCTTCTCCCCCTCCTCCAGCGCCCGCTCCACGTAGAGCCGGATGTTCGTCAGCGGGGTCCGCAGCTCGTGCGTCGCGTGCGCCACGAAGGAGTTGCGCGCCTCGTCCGCCACACGCTGCTGCGTCACGTCCTCGATCAGGATGATCGCCGCCGCCGAGTCCTCCCGGCGCACGGGGCGCACGCTGAACCGCAGGATGCCCCCGCCACGGTCCGCCCCACGCTGGATCTCGACCGTCTCGCGCCGCCGGATCCGGCCCGCCGCGATGTCGCGCACCACGTCGATCAGCCGCGCGTCGCCCAGCGCGGGCGCCACCTCCGCGTCCACCAGCTGGTCGCGCTTGACCCCCAGGAACGCCGCCGCGGCCCCGTTCGCGTAGCGCACCCGCAGGTGCTCGTCGATCAGCACCAGGCCCTGCCACATCGCGTCGCACGCCTGGGCCAGCTCCCCGCTCAGGTCCGCCCGGGGGCCTCCCGGCTCACGCACGCGCGCCGCCAGGGCCTCGCGCCGCTCCGATGCCCGCTCCGCCAGCATCCGGTTCCACGCCTCCGCCTCCGCGCCGAACGTCGGGCTGATCACCAGCGCCGCCTCCGCCGTCTCGCCCCCCGCCAGGGCGCGCAGGGCCTCCCCGATCGCCCCGATCGCCCGGAATCGCGCGCGCATGCGTCGATAGACCAGCAGCAGCGCCACCATCCCCGCCGCGCCGATCACCCCGAGCCCCGCCTGCGCCCGCCAGCTCGCCGGGCTTGTGCCCGCCAGGGGGGCCGAAACCTCCAGCACCGCGTCGCCCCGCCCCGGGATCCGCACCGGCGTCCGCAGCGTCAGAACGCCCTCGGCCTCCGACATCTCGGACGCCGTCGCCTCCAGCGTCCCCCACCGCTCGGGCAGCCGCTGCACCCCGATGCGCGAGACATCCGAGTCCGCCACGATCCCGGCGCCCGCCAGCGTGACGCGGCAGGACGCCAGCCCCTCATCGCGTGCGGCGTTGGCCACCACGGTACGCAGGCCCGAGAGCTCCTCCGCCGCCAGAAGCCGTGCCGCGCTCTCCTCCAGCAGGACCAGCGTCGAGCGCAGCGAGCCCTCGCGAACCTCGCGCAGGCCTCGACGCTCGTTGCGGAACGTCCACCATCCGGCCGCCGTCATCGCGACCAGCAGGATCGCCGCCACCGCCAGGCCCGTCGATGCGACCATCGACTCCCCTTGGGGGAGCAGACGCGACCAGGCGGGTTTCCGACTCCGGCCTCCGGAATCCGTCACGTGGGCACCTCCCCGCGCACCCCGCGCGCGGGCACAACCACCATGGCCTTCATCGGTTAGCCGGACCGTCACTTGAGGCCCTGTCTCACCCTTCCCGCCCCATCGACCTATAACTCCGGTCGATTCGCGGACGCTTACCCACGGAGGCCAGCATGAGGACCCGTCGCCTGATCGTTCCCGCCGCGTTGCTCGCCCTGGCCGGCGCCACCGCGCTGATCGCCAGCACCCAAGCCACCGCGCTGGCGATGCCGGTTGCCGCGCGCGCCGGCGCCACCTCCTTCAAGGTGGACTCGACCCATTCCTCCACCATCTTCCGCATCCGGCACAACGAGGTCGCCTACTTCTACGGCCGCTTCGACAAGGCGTCGGGCGCCATCACCTGGGACGATGCCGATCCCGCCGCCTGCGCCATCGCGATCGACGTCGATGTCAACAGCGTCAACACCGGCGCCGAGGGCCGGAACAACCACCTCAAGCGCGCCGACTTCTTCAACGCGGCCCAGTTTCCCACCCTCTCCTTCAAGAGCACCAAGGTGGAGGGCTCCGGCGACGCCTTCAAGGTGACCGGCGACCTCACCATCCATGGCGTCACCAAGCCCATCACCGTGGACGTGGCCAAGACCGGCCAGGGCCCCAACCCCCGCGGTGGCGGCCAGCTCATCGGCTTCGAGACCACCTTCACCATCAAGCGGTCCGACTTCGACATGAACTTCATGCAGGGCCCCCTCGGCGACGAGGTCCGCATCACCATCGGCATCGAGGCCGGCGCGCAGTAGCGCCGGTGTCCCAGCCCCGGGCTTGATGCTCCACGCGTCGCGCCGCCGGCCGCGTTCGCTCCCCGTCTGACCATGGGACCGCACGAGATCCTCCAGGCCGTCGTACTCCCCGGCTGCCTGGCCGCGGCAATCCTGCTGGCCGCGCACCGACCCTGGCGCTCGGGGATCCCTCCCAGCCGCTGGAGCGGGCCCCTCGCGGCCCTCGCCCCCGGCGCGGCGTTGATCCTCGCGGCCATGCTCCTGCGCGGGTGGCCCGGGCTCTTGCCGGTGGATGCGGTGAATCGCCTGCCCCTCGTCGCGGCCGCCTTCGGCGCCGCCACCGCCGTCATCGTCGCCCGTCCTCGCCACGGCCCGCGTGGACGTGATCCAAGCCTGAGCGCCGGCGTGCTCACGACCCTCGCCTGGCTCCTGATGGGCTCGGCATTGCTTCTCGCACTTGTCCGCCCCCTCTTCGGCGGTCGCGTTGCCGCGCTGTGGCACCCCGGCCTTCTCGTGTCCCTGGGTGTGCTCCTCTGGGCCCTCGCCATCGAGAGGCTCCTGGCCCGAAGGTCCGGATCGGGGACGCCTTTGGCCCTCTGGCTCACCGCCTCCGCCGTCTCGCTCCTCCTGGTCTTCGGCGCCTCGAGCGCCTACCTCGGCCTCCTCGGCGCCTCCGTGGCCGCCGCGATGGGGCCCCTCGTCCTCATCGCCTGGTGGCGACCCCGGACCACCGCCGCGGGCGCCGCGGGGGTCGCGTCCGCGCTGCTGGCAATCCTCCTCTTCGTCGGCCATCGCACCAGCGCCGGAGCCGGCCCCGCGCCTTGGGCGATCGCCCTCGTCACCGCCGCGCCCTTCGCCCTGCTTCTCCGCGATCGGCCCCCCCTGCGCCGGCTCCGGCCCTGGCAGCGCACGCTCGCCTGCCTGGCCGTCGCCGCAGCGATCGACGCCCCCGCCGTCGTGTCCGCCTACCTCGCGTACCAGTCGAGCAACGCGCTTTACCGATGACCCCCCTCGCGTCATAGCATCACCGCCGCCAGCGGCGGCACGCGATGTCCCTCCGCACGGTCATCATCGGCGCCCCCGGCTACAGCGGCATCGAGCTCGCCGCCATCCTCCTCCGCCATCCGCACGCCGAGATCGTCGGCCTCTTCGGCTCCTCCCGCCGCGCCGATGGCGTGCCCGCGGCCCTCGCCGACCTCGCCCCCGCCCTGCGCGGGCGCCTCGACCTCCCGATCCGGCCGAACGACCCCGACGCCCTCGCCGCGCTCAAGCCCGACGCCGTCCTCCTCTGCACGCCCCACGAGGCCAGCCTGGAGCTCGTCCCCGACCTCCGCCGTCGCGCCCTCACCGTCTTCGACCTCTCCGGCGCGTTCCGGCTCAAGAACCGCGCCCTCTACCCCAAGCACTACGGGTTCGAGCACACCGAGCCGGACCTGCTCGCCGCCGCCGTCTACGGCCTGCCGGAGCTGAACCGCGCGGCCCTCGCGTGCGCCGACCTCATCGCCGTTCCGGGCTGCTACCCCACGTCCGCCATCCTGCCGATCGCTCCGCTGGCGGTCGCCGGCGCGCTCCGTCCGGGCACGCGCGCGATCATCGACGCGACGAGCGGCGTCTCCGGCGCCGGGCGCACCCCCACCTCCAAGTCCCACTTCTGCGAGGTCAGCCTCCAGCCCTACAACGTCCTCCGCCACCGCCACAACCCCGAGATCGACGCGTACGCCAGCGCCCCCACCGTCTTCACCCCCCACCTCGGCCCCTACGCCCGCGGCATCCTCTCCACCATCCACATCGAGCTCGCGGACGGCTGGAACGGTGCCCGCGTTCGCGACACCCTCGCCGACGCCTACGGCCGCGAGCCCTTCATCCGCCTCCTCCTGCCGGACACCTGGCCCTCCGTCGGGGCCGTCGAACGTACGAACTTCTGCGATATCGGCCTCGCCGCCGACGAGGCCGGCCGCCACCTCATCCTCGTCTCCGCCATCGACAACCTGACCAAGGGCGCCGCGGGCCAGGCCGTGCAGTGCCTGAACATCCGTTTCGGCTTCCCCGAGACGACCGCCCTCCTTTGCTAGAGTCCGGCCCGCCCCGCATCGGCACCCGCCGCCTGTTGCCTGGATGCCTCGTTGCCCTGGTGCCTCGAACCCCCATGCCCGACCCCGCGCCATCTCCCATCGTCCTCAAGCTCGGCGGCGCCGCCCTCGACGATCCCGCCGGCCCCGGCGCCGCCGACCTCTGGCGCGCCATCGCCGATTGCCACGCCGTCCTGCGCGGGCGCCTCATCCTCCTGCACGGCGGCGGCCTCCTCGT
>CAYWOF010000229.1:0-6087 GCA_964459825.1 uncultured Phycisphaeraceae bacterium
ATGGATGTCCGTCGCCGGACGGATTAGACTGGGGCCAGAAGGGCTCGGACCGGCGCGGTCCGCGGGAGCGGCGGGGCAGATGAACGAGTGGCTTGACGCCGAGCAGCACGTGGAGCGAGCGCACGAGGCCTACGAGGCCGGGCGCTGGGAGGAGGCCGCGTCCGAACTGCGCCAGGCCCTGGCGGTCCGTCCCGATCAGGCGGAATGGCTGTTCAACCTGGGTCTGACGCTCGAGGCGGGCGGTCGGTTCGGCGATGCGGCCGCCGCGTTCCACCGGTCGTTCGATCACGGCCCCGGCGATGCCCAGACGGCGATCATGGTGGGCGCGAACCTGGTGCGTGCGGAGGATCTCTCCCGGGCGATCGAGTGGTTCGAGCGGGCGGAGAAGCTCGACCCCGCGAACGTCGCGTCGTGGGTCCATCGCATCGAGGCCTACTCCCGCGCCGGCCAGCACGACCAGGCGGAGGTCATGTTCTACATGGCCCAGCAGGTGGACCCGCGCGCCGCGGACGCGTACGGCGCGATGGCCGATTCGCTCCTGGAGCGGGGGTTGCACGAGAAGGCGGTGTGGTGCCTGCGCGAGGCGGCACGCCTGGAACCGGGCCTGCCCGGCGTGCACGCCCGCCTGGCGGAGGCCTACGCCGCAACCGGGCGCCACGAGCGGGCGCGTCAGCTCTACCTCCTGGAGCTGCGTCAGAACCCCGGCGACCTCGGGACGCTGCTCGACCTGGGCCGGCTGCTCGTCACCATGAACCGCTTCGCCGAGGCCGGCGAGAAGTTCCGGCGGGTGCTGGAGATCGAGCCGGACCACGCCGACGCCCACTTCCACCTGGGAGACCTGGCCCAGCGCGAGGGAAGGCCGGCCGACGCCGCGGTGCAGTTCGACGTGGTTCTCCGCCTCGAGGCGGCCTATCCCGGGGCCCGGCGCCGCCTGGCCCGTCTCCACATGGCCTCCGGGCGGTCGACGGAGCGGGACGCGGCCGTCGCCCTGCTGAGGCGCGAGCTGGCCGAGCACCGCCAGCACCCCGAGTCCTTCGACGAGGCCGCTCTCGAGGAACTGGGGCACCTCCTGCTGGATGCGGGGATGGCGCCGGACGCGGTCCGCGTGCTCCACACGCTGACCGAGCGGCGCCCGGACGATGCGCCATCGCGCCACCTGTTGAGCGTCGCGCTCCTCTCCGCCGGCGATCGGGCCGGCGGCATGGAGGAGGCCCGACGCGTCCTGCGCCACAATCCCCGCTTCGTCCCGGCCATGCACAACCTGGCCCTGGCGTCGGTGCAGGAGCGTCAGTGGCGCCGCGCGTGGTACTGGGCCAGCCTCGCCCGGCGCCTGGAGCCCGAGGACGCCTCGCTGCGGCGCCTTCGCCTGGCCCTTCGCGTGCACGCCGGGGCCCGGGTGACCGGCGCTCTGGTGCGGCTGCTGCTCCGCCGGCGCGCCAAGTACGAGTCGCCCGTCGGCGTGGGCGTGTGAACCGACCTCAGAACGAGTTGGGATCGTCCACCACCGGGCGCCGACGCGGCAGGGTGGGCGACGGCGCGCCCTGGGCACGCTCGCACGCCTCCGCCAGCCGCTGGTGGAGCTTCTCATGGTCCGGATGGGCCGCCAGGAACTCCATCAGGTCCTCGACCTGCCACGGGGCCGGGTCCTTCTCGCGGACCATGGCGATCGCGGTGTCTCCCAGGGCCTCCGCCGCGCTCAGGAACCACTCGACCGGGGGCGGCGCGTGGTCCGGCCCCACGCGGTCCCTGGTCACCCCGGCGTCCAGGCGCTCCAGCGGCCAGGGCGGCGCCACGCGGGCACGCAGGGCCCGCGTCATGACCTGCCCGATGGCGACGATCGGCCATCGCCCGTCGCGGGTCAGCGGCTCGCGCGTCACGAAGAGGGCCGCCACCCCCTGGGCGTCGGCCGACTCGCGCAGGGCGCGCGCATCGATGCCGATCAGCGGGGGCTGGACCAGGTAGCACCCGGCGCGCAGCGGCCGGGGGACCTGGTCGTGGCTCGCCAGGATCGTGCGGAACCCCGCGTCCGCGGCGGCCAGTCGCTTCTGGCGCCGGGCCTCCTGGAGCGGCAGCAGGATCCGGCGCATCCGGTCATAGTCCCCCGCGCCGTGGGCGCGGGCGAGCGCGCGCACGCAGAGCCGCTCGGCCTCGAAGTAGGCCGTTGTCTCGAGGGCGACCGACGCCTGCTCCATCAGCCTGTCGATCGGGTTCTCGGCACGTGGCACTGCCATGCGAAGGCCATCCTTGCCTCTGGAATCCGGGGGAATCACGCGGGCGACCGCAACCCATCGGCGAGCGCTCGCAGCACGCCGAGCCACCGGAGGATCTGGGACTCGAGGTCGTACCGGAGCGCATCGGACAGGGCCGCCCAATCCTGGCGCTGGAGCGTGCCCCGGACATCGGCCAGCACGCCGCTCAGGCCCGCGATCGCCTCGGAGAGCCCATCGGACGGGACCTGCCCCCCCGGGAAGTCGGGGGTCGCGGCGATCCCCACGCACCGGTCCACGGCGTCGCGGACGGTCTGCCAGACCGCCAGCGCATCGCCCAGGTGCTCGAGCGCTCGGGCCACATCGCCCGCGTCGATCGCGTCGGCGCAGGCCGCCTGCCCCTCGCGGGCCGCCTCCAGCGCATCGGCCGCGTCCAGCAGGGTCACGCGCACCAGCGACCGGGGCTCCACCGAGACCAGTCGGACCTCGCCCTCGATCGGATCGTCGGAGGGCCGCTCCAGCGCCGCGTCGGGCACGGTCTCCCCCGCCACGCGAACCTCGACGACGATGCGACCGCGCTCCCGTGCGGCGGCGGTGCCGGCGTCCAGGGCGGCCGCCAGGGAGGGCCGGGCGACGTCGAGCAACCGGTCGTCGAGATACGCGTTCATGGCGGCAGTGTCTATCGACCCGGCGTGGCTTGCAAGCGAGATAACCCCGCGGGCCGGGGTGGTCAGGCGTCCTCCGGAGGCGCCGGCGGCCCCGACTCCCGGGCCACGCGCCGGGCGTGCTTGCGGATCAACCGGAGGTTGCGGGCGTACACCACGATCCCCGGGGCCTGGCCCAGAACGCCCACGACGTCCTGACGCCACGTGAAATAGGCGAAGAGAAGCAGGCCGCCGCAAAGGGCCAGCCACCAGAACACGGAGGGGACCACGCTCTTCCGGTGCCTCTCGCTCACGATCCACTGGATGAGCGTCCGGCCGGAAAACGCCGCCTGCCCACCCAGGCCCAGCCCGATCCAGACCAGACCCCCCCACGACGTGATGTTGAAGAGCCGGAACAGCGGATTGGGCTCGGTGCACGCCGCCAGCGCCTCGGGCCCGAAGAGCTCGCCGAACTGGGCCGCCGTGAGCACCGGCGACGCGTGCCCCCGGCGGGTGAGCACCCGGAAGGTCGGCGCCCGGGTGACCGGATCGGGGGCGACCTCGACGACGCCCTTGGCCCCCGGGGACTGGAACTTCTGCGTGGTGGCGCCGGCACGAAGGTCGTACCGCTGGTTCATCAGCGGACCCCAGACCAGCCAGAGTCCAAGGCCGATGAGCAGGCCCATGAGCGCCAGGGGCTCCCACTTCACGGTCGGACCTCCACGGCGGCGGTGGGACGACGGCGCGCCCGCATCCAGCGCACCGCCAGGCAGTCGATCAACCCGGGAATCGCCCGCTTGGTGATGCCCAGCCCGTACTTGGTCGTTCCCGCCACGCGCGGGCGATGCGTGACGGGCATCTCCTCCACCCGGAACCCGAGGTGGCGTCCCATCGCGGGGATGAACCGGTGCATCCCGGCGAACTCCAGCGGGAGGGCGAGGGCCACCTCGCGACGCATCAGGCGGAGCGAGCATCCCGTGTCGCGGATGGTGTCCCCCAGCAGCGCCCGACGGGCCAGGCGCCCCACGCGTGACCCGACCCGCCGGACCAGGTTGTCCCGCCGGGCCGCCGAGCGATCCCCCTGCACCATGTCCGCGCCGCGCGAGCGCAGGACCTGCAGCATGCGCGGGATGTCCGCCGGGTCGTTCTGGAGGTCGGCGTCGAGCACGGCGATCAGGGCCCCCCGGGCGCCCCGAAACCCCGCGTGGAACGCGGCCGACTGCCCGTTCCCCCGGCCCGGAGGGGTTCCCGTCATGGCGATGCACCGGAGCCAGGGCCGGCCGGGCATCAGGCCCAGCAGGGCCGCCCGGGTGCCATCGGTCGAACCGTCATCCACGACCAGCATCTCGAAGGCGAGACCGAGGGGGCCCACGGCCCGTTCCACCTGCTCAACGAGGGCCGCGATGTTGGCTTCCTCGTTGTGCGCCGGGGCCACCACCGAGAGCGCGAGGGGCGGGGGGGGCGGCGCGCTCGGAGAGGGATCGGGGCGGGCCGTCATGGGGGCCAACGATAGCATCGGCGACTCCGTTTGAACCCCCCGAGAGCACCAAACGCCGGGCGAGCGGCGGCTATAGTCCTTCCAACCGGGGCGGCCATGCCACCGGCCCGGCGCACGCCATGCACGATTCCCAGACCAAGTCCCCCCCCACCGTCGCGGTCCGGTACATCCTGGAGGACCCCGAGGGCCTCACCGGAACGGACAAGGCCGAGCACGAGGTCCTCGCCTCCAAGGGCGAGCACCTCCTGCAGGTGGCGATGGAGCACGGCATCAACATCGAGCACGCGTGCGGGGGTGTGTGCGCCTGCTCGACCTGCCACGTGTACGTCGAGCAGGGGATGGGCAGCCTGTCGGAATCCTCCGAGGCGGAGGACGATCGGGTCGAGGAGGCGCCCGGCCTCCAGCGCAACAGCCGCCTGTCGTGCCAGTGCGAGGTCCGGGGGGATGGGCCGATCGTGGTCCGGGTGCCGGCCTGGAACCGCAACGCGGTCAAGGAAGTGCCGCACTGACCCGGCCCCGAGAGGGCGTGCGATGGCGGACACGTTCCACTGTCTCGACGTGGGGAGGATCGGCGAGGAGCTGGCGGAGCGCCACCCCGCGCGCGATCCCCTCTCGATCCGCTTCACGGAGCTGCGCCGGCTGGTCGAGGCGCTCCCGGGCTTCCGCGAGGAGCCGGGACACCCGGTCAACGAGCGCATCCTCGAGGAGATCCAGCGTCACTGGATCGAGGAGCGCGCCGACGCCGCGAACGACGAGGACTGATCCGGCTCAGAACTCGTAGTTGGCGTGGGGCTTGTCGGCGGTGTTGATGTTGGCGCCGGTGACCAGCGTCGTCGGGAAGGCGTTGCCCGGGGCGATCGAGAACGAACCGGTGTTCCCGCTGGCGGCGTTGCGCACGATCAGGTTGCCGGCGACGGCGACGGTGATCCCGCTGAAGTTGTTGGAGACGGTGTTCCCGTCGATCCGGTTGTCCGCGCCGGTGGCGTGGACGCCCGCGCCCGCGCCCTTGCCGTTGCTGTTGCAGACGTTGTTCAGGACGTGGCAGCGCGCGCCGACCTGGATCCCGTCGCTGGCGTTCTCGGTCGCGGTGCAGTCGGTGACGGAGCAGCTCGTGTCGAGCGTGATGCCGTCGTCCCCGTTGGTCGAGGCGGTGCAGGCGCGCACGGTCGAGCCGATCCCCACGAAGATCCCCGAGCCGCCGTTGGTGGAGGCGACGCAGTCGAGCACGGACACGGCCGGCTGCGTGCACAGGATGCCGTCGAAGGAGTTCGAGACCGCGGTGCAGGAGCGGATGACGCAGTCGGAGCCGGCGCTGATGCCGGCCCCCGAGTTGCAGCTGGCCGCGCTGTTCGCGACGACGCACCCCCCGCTGGTGACGATCCCGTTGTCGCCGTTGAGCTCGCTGGAGCAGTCCGTGACCACGGTGTCGATGTTCACCTCGATGCCGTCGTCGGCGTTGGACCGGGAGACCACGCCGGAGATCGTCCCCTGCTGCAGGCGCACCCCGTCGGCCCCGTTGCTGGCCGCGCGGATGTCCTCCACGCGCCCGTTCAGGCACGCCCAGAGGTCCACCCCGTCCTGCCCGCACCCGCGGACCGTGCCGTTGCGGACCACGATGTTCGGGCGGGCTCCGCCGGTCACCGTCACCCCGTCGCGCGAGCCCGTCGCCCCGAAGATGGTGTACCCGTTGAGGTCCAGCGTCACGCCGGTCACGAAGGCGGCATCGTCCGACGCCAGC